>NZ_JBFSUX010000040.1:0-44225 GCF_041467595.1 Vibrio sp. 10N.247.311.13
CCCGCATCATCAGCTTGGAAGGCTGAGGTAATAGCCATTATACGATGCACGCACATCGTCTTAACGAGTTTGATAATGCCACATCTAACTGAAAACGAAACCTTTTTCTTTCATTTTTATTCTAAGTGCTCGCATAACCACCACTCCGCTAGTTTTTCCATCATGTTCGGCGTTTTCAGAGTGAATAAAATGTGACTAAAATCTCGTAAAAGGAAGGTGAGAAATAATAGTAAATGTCATGCTGCTTTTTGCGATAAATCTACATTAATTTATAAACCTGTTTTAATGGTGCTTGGCAGTCATAAATCTCATGAAAATTAAGGAATTTGGAGTGTTAACATAAACCTGGTTTTTATTCGTGTTTTGGATTTCGTTAATAACAATCTGAATGCATAAATTTAACTTATTAATTTGTCAAAATATTCAGTAAACTAATCCCAAATGACTAGAGTTATAGGCACTTATAAGCCTTTGCAGAAAAAAGTAACGAGTTCAGTTGATAATTCACGCAAAAGTCTCGTCATTCCGTCTATCGTTTGGTACATTTGCCGCACATTTTGTCTCCCCTAAAATTCCCATGCCTTCTCAGTTCCGAATTAACAAAATTGTTGAAATTGGTGACACTCTTCACCGCAGTGGTTGTGCTCCTTACAAGCTAGAGAAATACACTCAATTCTATGCAAAAAAGCATGGTGTGGATGTGATGATCCAAGCAACGCCAACTGCGATTAACTATCAATTTCCAGACGATAACAACGCCGTTATTCTTAAGCGTCTAAAGCCTGCGTCAATTAACCTGAGTTTGTTGGCCAATACGATCATTCGTATTAACCAACCGAGCAGTGAGCCTGTACCAGAGCCTGTCGGTTACTCTAAATTTGTGACGGCACTTGCCAATATGGGTATTCCGCCTGCGTATTTGATGCTGGTGGGCAGTACGTTGGAAGCGGTTGGATTTTCTGCGTTATTGGGTTTGATGGTTTGGGTATGTCAGCAAGTTCTTCATTCACGTCGTGCTATCGCGGTTGAATTCATCTCGGCACTGTTAACGGGTATTTTCGTGGCGTTTTTGGCAAGTACAGGTTTACCGATTCCTGTGTGGGCGTTGTGTATCGCCTCGATTGTCTTGTTTGTCCCCGGTTTATCCATAGCCAACGCATTAGAATGTTTGGCGTTTAATGACTTGGTTTCTGGTACCAGCTTGCTAGGGCAGAGCGCCTTAACCCTGATTAAGCTGTTTGTAGGGATTATCATGGGGCTCAACATCGGTGAAGCGATATGGGGACAAGCGGTCTCCATCGACTATACCAATGCGGTACCGATGTGGATGCACATATCTGGCTTGGTGCTGATCTCTGTTTCTATCGGTGTGATGTTCAATGCGCGACCTAAAGACATCTTACTTGGTTTACCAGTAGCGGTTCTCGGTATGTGGGGCCCGTTCTATCTAGGTTTTGATAGTGGTTGGGTTGTCGGTACTTGGGTTACGACGGTTCTTATTACTTTGTACGGAACTTGGATTGCTAAAAAGATGGAGCTCACGGGCTCTATTTATATCGTGCAAGGGATCATCATCTTGGTTCCGGGTAGCCGAGTATTAGTGAGTGCCAGCCAATCGGTGTTTGAACAATCGATTCTGCCTATCCCGAGTATTGGTTTGTCGGCGTTATTCATGTTCTCTGCAATCGTGGCAGGGCAAATCACCGCTTACTCGATTTACTCACCAAAAGTCGAACGTTAAGCCGTTCCGCTTTTCAAACCTTTAAACAAACACAGCTTAGCGGCTGTGTTTGTTCGTTTTAGGTACTGCTCTTTTTTAAGACAATTAGCTCTCCGTAAAACTTGTTAGATTTATGCTCGCTAAGCCTGACAAGAGCCATTAAAATGGAACAAATTCTATTTAAATGAAGTATTAACGTATGTCCTTACCTCCTTGTCCGCAATGCCAATCTGAATATGTCTACCCAGACCAAAACAACCTAATCTGCCCTGAGTGTGCCTATGAGTGGAATCCAGAAGAAGAGCGTTTAGAAAGAGAAGCCGCGCGTGTTAAGGACGTAAATGGCGTTGTATTGGAAAGTAGCGATAAAGTTACCTTCATTAAAGATCTAAAAATTAAAGGCAGTTCTAGCGTACTGAAAATCGGCACTAAAGCCGTGATTCGACGCATCAACGAAGGCAAAGATCACCAGCTAGATTGCAAGTTGGATGGTGGCGGTGAAATGTTGGTTACGGCGAAGTACGTTAAGAAGCAATAGTCGATAATCGGTCAAAATTGCGAGTTGCTACTGAACTAAATAGCGTAAAACCGGCGGAGAATTAACATCATATGGACATGGTTAAAGCTGCTCTTTCGCATTCAACTGCCTTTCATCACTATGTGAACGCCTGTGTTGAAGATGGGTTAGATATTTACACGGGCATTTCTGATGGCAGTGATGCCTATTTAGAAAGACGAATTGCTTATTCAAAAGGTGGGGGTTTGCCAGAAGGGTGGACGCCTGCTTCTACTTATTTTTGTTTCGAGTCTGGACGTATTCTTGGAGTGATAAGAGTTCGTCATGGCACCAGTCCGTACATTCACGATGTCATCGGACATATCGGCTACGAGACTTTGCCACAAGCGAGAGGGCGGGGTATCGCAAGTCATATGTTGTCTTGGGTTCAACGGTACGTATTGTCCGAAAGCGCTATTATTACGTGTGAGAGGGGCAATATAGCTTCGCAAAAGGTCATTGAGAAGTGCGGTGGACAATTCCTGAATACCTTTTATTCAGAGCAAGATAAACAAGAAGTCTTACGTTACCAACTAGAACCAAAATGAACATTTAAGCGTGGCATTTTTGGTTGTGTCTGGGGCTCTGAATTCCGGCTTAAACGAAAATGAAACCATAGCCAATTATTGTTGGAGGTATTTTGAAGTATTCAACAAGAGCTGCTCAGTCATCAGATTATGAATTTCTGTTCGAGCTAAAAAAGGCGGCTGAATATGAGCCAATCAAGGCTGTTTTTGGCTGGGATGACCAAATTCAACGAGACATACACGCCGAAGAGTGGGCAGAGGAAAGGCCTGAAATCATTGAGTATCAGGGCAAAGCGATTGGCAGTGTGTTGCTGCAAGATAAAGGTGACCACTTCTACTTTTGCCGATTTTTCTTGCTGCCTGAATATCATGGTAAGGGTATTGGAAGCCAAGTTTTGACTGATTGTTTAGCTCACGCAGACAAGCTCAGTAAGCCAGTAGAGCTGTGTTATTTGCAAGGTAATCGAGTTGGGGAGTTGTATCTCCGATTTGGTTTTGAAATCACCTCGCAAAACGATCAGTTTGTGTATATGTTGCGCAAGTAGATATACATTTAAAATGATCACACCGTGTCTGTAACTTGATAGGCACCTGACACCCATCTAACGTAAAACCTTGTAAAGCTCCCTATGCTTGATGACTAAGCGATTACACTTAGAAAAGATCGAGCGTAAGGGAGTGTGCAATGAATTATTACCCGACTTCAAAAATCGTGGGTGAACAAAGGTTTGGCTTTGGGCCAAAACTAGGTCAAACAACCTATTATTCTCCTGTAGAACAGTTGGATAAAAAGCCATTCGTTCACCAAGCTATACAAGACTTACCGAGTACTGAATCTACTCTGATTAAAGTAGGAGAGAATCGTGTACAACGAATGAAGGCCAAGGGTGACGAACAACAGATGCAAGCCACGAAGAAAGAAGCGCAGTCTTTTCTTCGAACGCAGTATCGACAACAAGCTCAAGCTCGCCACCTACAAAGTGTTGAAACTCCTTATGGTTTTCAAGAGCGCATCATTCAGTTTTGGAGCAATCACTTCGCCATCTCGGTCGATAATCGAAAACTGATGCCCTTGGCCGCCAGCATTGAAAACGATGTGGTTCGCCAGCATTGGAATGGTAACTTTGGCGAGATGCTGATGGCTTCTTCTAAACATCCTGCGATGCTTCTGTATCTCGACAATCAACTCTCGATTGGTCCCAATTCAAAAGTCGGAAAGCGCCGTAATAAGGGGCTCAATGAGAACCTCGCTCGTGAGATCTTAGAACTCCACACTCTTGGCGTTGACGGTTCTTACACTCAGCAAGACGTCATTGCCTTAGCAAAAGCGATTTCAGGCTGGGGCATTAAATTCAAATCTCCTGATGCTGGGTTTCGATTTGCTAATAACCTGCATGAGCCAGGAAGTATCACACTGCTTGGAAAGGCTTATTCTCAATCCGGCGTCTCGCAAGGAGAGTCGTGTTTAAAAACCTTAGCGACCCACAAAGACACTGCTGCGTACTTGGTTGGTAAGCTGTGCCAGCATTTCATTGGCGACATACCTAAAGAACTCTCAGAGCAAATGGTTGCTGAATATCTGAGAGGCGAGGGGAATTTACTGCCTGTTTATCGCTTGTTATTGAACAGTGCTGAGGCGAGTAAACCTAACCCTAATCGTTTTAGACCGCCGAAGGAGTGGCTGTTTGCCGTTCTTCGTAGTGCCGATATTTCTTTAAACGAGAAACAGGCATTCAATGCACTCAACAATTTAGGGCAGCCTCCTTTTAAACCGGGTTCACCTGCAGGCTGGTCGGATCAAGACAGAGACTACAATAGCCCTTCGGCGTTGACTCAACGTATGCAAGTTGCGAATAGGCTTGCGTCTGCTGCAATAAAATCGGCTAAAGCGTCAGGAGTTAAGCCGAAAGCGGTAGTGGATAAAGTGATCGCGGGTTTATATGGCGATGCTATTGATGAACACACCCAAATTGTATTGAACAAAGCCGACAGCGCTGCAATGCAACTTTCCCTGTTGTGGCTAAGTCCGCAGTTTCAATATCGTTAGGAGTGGGTATGAAAAAGTCAGATTGTTCTCAGAATAAAGCGCCACATAGTATTAACCGCCGCCAGTTCATGGGTATTGCGGCGGCTGTTGGCGTCAGTGCGATGCTGCCATTTCCAAGCTTTGCCAAAACAGGTTCAGACAATATCTTCATTTGGGTATCACTGCGTGGCGCGATGGATGGTTTAAATGTTGTAGTGCCGCATGCCGATCCGGATTACTCTAATTTGAGACCCAACATCGGATTAAAACCTGAACAGCTAGTGAAGTTGGATGATTTCTTTGGGCTTCATCCATCTCTAAAGCAGTGCCATCAATGGTATGAGAGTAACGAACTCAGCTTTGTACACGCTTGTTCAACCGCTTATCGTGAGCGTTCACATTTTGATGGACAGAAGATATTAGAGAATGGTACTTCCGACCCGTTTAACACCGTAGGGTGGATTAACCGTTTACTCACGTTGAGCTCAGAAAAATACGATGGAATAGCGATTGATTCGGGCTTACCACTCATCATGCAGGGCGAATCGACCGTGGCAAGTTGGTACCCAAACCGCTTAAAAACACGTGATAAACAAACGGAACTGCTGGAAGAGTTGTTTCAAAGTGACCAAATGCTGTCTTCAAACTTTGAAAGTGTCATGAAGATAGATCAACTGGTAGGCGACCAAGGTGTCGGCAAACAGTTTAAATCATTGATGGGTAAAACAGGCGACATATTGTCGGCTGATAACGGACCAAACATCGCAGCGTTAGAACTCGGTGGGTGGGACACTCACGCCAATCAAGGCAACGTAAATGGACGGTTGAGTAATCAGCTTAAAACTTTGGATGTTGGGTTAGCGGCTCTCAAAGCTTCACTAGGTGAGCGTTGGCAGAAGACAGTGATCATCGCGGCCAGTGAATTTGGTCGAACAGCAAAAGAAAATGGCACTAAAGGAACCGACCATGGCACCGGCAACGTCATGTTTGTTGCGGGTGGTGCGCTGCCATCGTTGAAAGGAGCGGGTGGTAAGGTTATTGCCAATTGGCCGGGATTGAGCCAAAGCCAACTATATGAAGGCCGAGACCTTAATCCAACGATTGATATGCGTTCGGTTATCAAGGGTGTGCTCAACCGACATTTATCGATAGAAGTGAAACAACTCAACACTATCTTCCCTGATAGTGCCGATATTAGACCGATGAATCTTGTCTAGAGGTTTACCAAGACCCAGTTAGATGCGATTCAGTCGTTTGAATCGCTTTCTATTTGTGACTCGCTTGTTTACGATTTAATCGCCAACAGTGCTCCGAACGTCACTAAGCCAAATCCACATGCTTGATTAAGCCTTTTCTTTGCTCTCAATAGATGCTTTTGCAATGTATTCGAAGTAAACAGCATAGCGACAACGCCAAACCATAAACCGTGAAGAACGATCATGTAAAGCCCATAGCCGAGCGCGACATGCTGGTTTTCTGCATCAGGTGAGATGACTTGGCTGAAGATGCTCAAAAAGAACAACATGGTTTTTGGGTTGAGCACGTTACATAAGAAGCCTTGGGCTAAATAGCTCCAAACACTGGTGCTTTGCTTTGCATCTTCCATCGGTGCAAGCTTGTTGTCCGCACTCAAGATACCTTTTAGCCCTAGAAAAATAAGGTAGGTTGCACCTGCGTATCTAATCATGTCAAACAGCTGCTCATTCTGTGAGATTAAATAACTGATCCCAAGCATTGAATAACTGATGTGAGCACAAATCGCTAAACTCACACCGATTGCAGTCCAAATCCCTGCTTGTCTTCCTTGGTTGACACTGTTTTTCAAAACTAAAACGAAATCAGCGCCTGGGCTGATAACAATCAATAGTCCCAATACTGCTAGGATTAACCACTCCATAATGACTCCAACTCTTTATATTTGATGAGCCAGCATTGTATGGTTTTTTATTGCTGCCTATAATCGAAATGAATTCCACCTATCTGTGAGAAAAAATCACACATGAGACATTTGAAAGCATTTCATATTTTCCACGTAGCAGCGCATTCGAGTAGTTACAGTGAAGCGGCGGATAAACTCAATATCACACATGGCGCGGTGAGTAAGCAGATCAAGGTATTGGAAAATCACTTATCCCAAGTTTTGTTCTACAAACAGGGCAGGAATGTGTGTCTCACCAAAGAAGGGGAATTACTCAAAGGTTACACAGAGCAAGCGTTCCAAGCCTTGGAGACTGGAGTCCATAAGCTTAATCAGCTGAATCATCAAGCGTTGGAAGTTTCATGCGAACCCACATTGACCATGCGTTGGTTAATGCCTCGACTCGGTGATTTCTATAACGAATCCGGAATTGATGTTCGATTGTCGACTGCTGGTGGGCCTGTGAACTTGAATGCGACAGGGCTCGATATGGCGATTCGCCGAGATGACTTTAAATTAACCGAGCGTTACGAACAGATACCACTAGTTGAAGAGTGGGTAGGCCCTGTGTGTTCCCCGGGTTATTGGCAGCAGGTAAAAGATAACTTAGATGATGTGAAATTACTGCACAGCAGTACACGGCCAGGTGCTTGGAGTCATTGGGGTGCTATCACTATAGATAAAGTTAATGGTGGAGAGTGGTCAAAAGCTCGAGCGAACCAAACATTTGCACACTTCTACTTTTGCTTTCAGGCGGCTGTCGATGGGTTAGGCATAGCGCTTGGGTCTTATCCACTTGTCGCCGACGATCTTGAAAGAGGTAACTTGATCGCGCCGTTTGGCTTCGTACCTTCTGGTCACCAGTACATATTGCTCACGCAAGATAGCAACCATGAAGAGCCAGAAAGCCCGTTTGTTGTTTGGCTGAAGAATGAGTTATCGCAGTGTGTTCCAACTTTATAGGAACGACATCCGACCTAGAAGTGTGCTTGTCTTATGTCAGGCTCTAGTTCGTTGTTGTGGAAATCACTCAATAGGCAAAGACAGCACGCCACCATTGAGTTCGACTTGTTTTAGCCATTCGGTTGGAATTTCGCCATCTCCTTCGTAGAAACACGCCGCTAATACCGCGCCAATTACAATCGCACGACCGCAGCTGTCACCACCACATAAGATGTTGTCGCGAATGCCTTGTTGATAACTCTGAGCACCTGCAATAATGCGAATCAGCAAGGGGAACGCGGCACTCAGTTCACAATGCAATCCAAACTTCTTCGCGGCATCTGTAATCGAAAGCTCAGGATCAGCCAGTGCTTCGTCGATTTGATCGTGTATGAACTTGCTACAAGTTTGTCGCACCATTTCTACCGATTGCAGTGGAGAGTTGCCTTGAATTGCCGCTTGAACCAATAAGGTGATGGCTTGTGCCCATTCCACGGCTTTGTCGTTGTTGTTGGTCACTCGTACCGCACTCTCTACCATTGCCGGTAAGGTGTGAGAGGTGTAAGTACACGCCACTAAAGGAATTAGCTTTGAAACAGCAGGTAGCTGGGTGTCATCAGCGCCACAGGCTGTGATTGGAGCTTCTGTTAGCTCTAGTTTATGTATGTTCAGCAAGCTCATACGAGTCGCTTTATCAATGTAACCTTGCCAACTGCCACCAAAATCAAACCAGAAACGGAAGTGCTTAATGTAACTCGCTTCGTCGTAGTGTTGATTATCGGCTAGGCTATCGACCATCGCCAATAACTGAGCACCGTATTGTGATTGGTCGCCAGCGGTTTTACCTTGGTGGGCGAAGTAGCCTTTGTCTTGATAATCGAACTGGTTTGGTGAGCGAAATTCTGGTTCAAAACCCGCCACGTGCAAGATCCTCTCTTGGTCATACAACCAATGCAGCCCCATGGAAGCGGCGTCTCCAACCAATGCGCCAACAACGGCGTAAAAAGCTCTTTCTTTATGATTGTCCATGCTGAGTGAAGTCCTTGAGAAGATCCAATGGAATTTGATACTTCAAGTATAGTGACTAAATGATGGGTTTGCTGTGTTTCAGTAGAGAGTTTTCAAGCAATTAATCCTGATTGGTCAATGAGTTAAACCAATCAGGGTAAGTGGATGAATATTATGACTTAGGTGGCTATGTTGACATCTAACAGACGCTTGAATACACGTCTAAATAAACAATGACACTAGCGGTTAAGGTAAACACTCGAGCGTTGTTCAATGACTTTGAAAATACGTGAAAGGGTGAAACATAACGCGAAGTAAACCGCACCAACAATCAGCCAGATCTCGAAGATCAAACCGGAAGAGTTCGCCATTTCAGTGCCAACAAATGTCATCTCTTGAATCGAAATCAGGGATACAATCGAGGTATCTTTTACTAGAGAAATTGCCTGACCTGCTAAAGGCGGTGTGATGGCCGTTAATACTTGCGGGCCAACCACAAATCGATACTTAGACAACGCCGATAAGCCGAGTGAATCGGCCGCTTCCCATTGCCCTTTAGGAATACTTTCTAAGCCAGCTCGAATCACTTCTGCGATGTAAGCCGAAGAGAGCAAACCAATACAGATAACACCAGACGCCAAGTTTTCCCAAAGGTTAGCAGGACCAAACAGAAAGGCTTGAACAGCGTTAATCTCGCCGTTGTGTTCACGTAAGATACTTTCTAAACCAAGTAATGGAATCAGTTGGTTAGAAACGAAGAAATAGAATATGAAGACAAAAACCAGTGGTGGAATATTTCGAACCAGTTGGATAAAAATCAGTGCAGGCGTTCTGAAGAAAGCGATTTTAGAGTGCCTAGCAACGCCAAGTAATGTGCCAAAAGAGAGTGCTAAAACCATGCTCCAAACACTCAAGCGCAGTGTCGCGATCAAGCCTTGGAAAAAGTAAGGAATATTGCCTTGAGAAGGCGGAATGAAAATCAGGGTAAACGCATCTTCCCAGCGCCAATGGTAGTTAATACCAACAGCGGAACGATAATAAAGCCAACCTGCGAACGCGAAAATGATCGCAAACAACACTCCATCTAATAGATTGAGGCGTTGATACCAAGGCTTCGTGTGAAGGTTGGGCTTGGGCGTTGATAATGCGCTAGTACTACTCACGTCATTCCTGTTTAAACAATGATAATTAATATGCTGTGAGAGTGGCTATGAGTTTATAGCTATCTCGGGTGTTTCTTAAAAGACAGTACCAGCAAGGTACTGCCTTGATTGGTTCTTTAGCGTCTAATTGGCAGTTGATTACTGACCTTGAGCAATCTGGTCTTGCCAATCTAGAGTAGAGAACCAGTACTCGTAACGCTCTTTCAACCAACCGTCTTCAGTACGTGCTTTGATCCACTCGTTGAAGAATTCTGTCTTGTCAGTTTCACCTAGGCGAACTGCAAATGCTTCATTACCTTTTGATAGGCGTTCTTCGAATGGAATAAATAGCGTGTCTGCGTTTTTAATCGCTTCGTGTTCTGGTTTCGGGCTAGACGCGATAACCGCGTGTGCGTTGCCGTTTAATACTTCTTGGAATGCTTGAGCATCGTCATCGAACTGTAGAACTTTCGCTTTAGGGAAGGTTTCACGAGCTACTTGCACTGTGAATGCACCACGACGCGCTGCAATTTTTACACGGCGAGAATCAAAATCAGAGATTTGTGTAAAACCTTCTGCTAGCTCTTTATTCGCTGCCAGTTGAACGCCAGAGTGCGAGTAAGGTTCAGTGAACAATACGCTTTTAGCGCGAGCTTCAGTGATAGACATACCGCCAATGATTACATCAAACTTGTTCGAAAGTAGAGAAGGAATAATGCCATCCCATGCCGTCGGTACGAATTCAACTTTCCAGCCAGAATCTTCAGCAAGACGTTTTGCTACATCGATTTCAAAGCCAACAAGATCGCCTTGTTTGTTACGCATCGCCCAAGGAACAAATGTCGACATACCAACGCGTAGAGAGCCACGTTCGTTTATTTTGTCTAGGTTAGGCGTTTCAGAAGCAAGTGCAGGCAAACTGACGGCAAGCGCAAGTAGGGCTGTAATTGCGGTTTTAAATAGCTTCATGCTGATAAATCCTTATTGTGTTCGCCAGTTAGCTCCGAGCTTATGCTCAAGCCAAGCTGCAACGGCAGAAAGTGAAAGTGTAAGTGCAAGGTAAATGATCGCCACAGAGAACCAAATCTCAAATGGCATCGCGGTTTCAGAAACTATGTTTCTGGCTTCGGTTGTTAGGTCAAAGATAGCCATGACACTCACAATTGAAGAGTTTTTAATAAGAGAGATCACTTCATTGGTCAAAGGTGGCAAGGTGCGTTGCACCACCTGAGGAAGAATCACATCCCAGTAAGTATAGGTCTTTGATAAGCCCAAGGATTGAGCTGCTTCAAATTGTCCTCTCGCAATACCATTTAAACCAGCACGAAATATCTCGGCGGTGTAAGCGCCTTGGAAAAGTGCCAAGGCTAAAACGGCAGTGCTAAAACGATCCAGCCCTAATACGGGGCCAAATACAAAATAGAGCAAATAAATTTGTACTAATAACGGCGTGTTACGAATCAACTCAACATAGCTGGTGGCTAAGGTGCGTCCAACCACCGAATTGGAGTTTCGCAATAGGGCTGTGGTTAAGCCAATCACCAGCGTTGCAACCAAAGAAATCAGAGAGATATTGATGGTAACCAGTAGCCCTTCAACTAACTCTGCAGGCCACCATTCGCCATCTTCATAGAAAGCAATATAGTCCGGCACGCGCTCCCATTGCCAGCTGTATCCCATGGTTTGTGCGCCAGAATCGAGAATCCAGACAACAGCGGCCACTAGTACAACAATTTGTATTAGAGCGGAAAGGGCTGGTTTAATAATTCGAATCAACATCAATAAGTCAGGATCTGATTTAGGAACGCTTGAGTACGTTCATGTTGAGGGTTTTCAAAGAGCGCTTGTGGGGTATTCGATTCCACAATTTGTCCTTCATCCATGAAGATAACGCGGTCGGCCACTTGTTTTGCAAAGCCCATTTCGTGGGTCACACACACCATAGTGATGCCTTCGCTCGCCAGTTCAACCATCACATCGAGCACTTCGTTGATCATCTCCGGATCAAGCGCTGAAGTGGGTTCGTCAAACAAGAGTAATTCCGGCTTCATACACAGGGAACGGGCGATAGCCACGCGTTGTTGCTGACCGCCAGAAAGTTGCACTGGGTATTTGTTGGCTTGTTCTGCAATGTGCACACGCTCGAGATAGTGCATTGCTATTTTTTCGGCTTCTTGTTTGCTTTTTTTAAGCGTACGAATTGGAGAAAGAGTAAGGTTCTCAAGCACGGTAAGATGGGGGAATAAATGAAAGTGCTGAAACACCATTCCGACTTGGCCCGGTGTGTTGAACTTACCCGGGAGTACTTTTTCTAGCACGGAAAGTTCGCCACTTTCGAAAGGTTCTAGCTGATTGATACAACGGATCAAGGTTGATTTACCCGAACCAGACGGCCCGCAAATCACCACTATCTCTCCTTGTTCAATATTTAAATCGATATCCTTTAGGGCATGAAAATCACCATACCACTTGTTAAGTGACTTAAACTTAACCATTTCCTTGAGATTGTTCAAATCGTTGTTCATACCTAGTAAAGAGACAGGTTTACCTTAACAATATAGAAATATGATTGCACATAAAATTAGGGACTTATGAGAATTTAATAGCATCTTGTAGGGCAAATTAAAAAGCAGCGCCCAAAATGAACGCTGCTTCTGTTGTACGAAAGAAAAAAGTAATGGGTTCAGTCAGATGTGAAAATTCATCGTTGTATGACCAATATCTTTACTTTCTCTCTATTTTCCCGATTCTTAGTGAATCGCAGACTCTAGAATCTCACGTGTTTTCTCTGGCGTGATTGCTTGGTTCTCACCAAGTTGTAGGTAGCCGTGTGATTCAAGTTGAGCAACAACATTGTCAATCGCCGTTGCTTTGTTTGTTTCGTAGCCGTCGAACATGGTTGCTACGTCTAGGCTGTGGTAGAACGCTTCGATTGCAGCGATTGTGCGTTCTGCTAAATCAGCACCCGCTTCTAAGCCAAATACGTTACGACCCATTTGCTCTAGCTTGCCACGTTTCGCTTCGATTTGGTTACGAAGTAGTGAAGGTTGAACAATCGCAAGCGAACGTGCGTGGTCTACGTGCCATAGTGCAGTGAATTCGTGGCCAATCATGTGAGTTGCCCAATCTTGAGGAACACCTGTACCAATCAGGCCGTTAAGCGCTTGGTTTGCTGTCCACATTAGGTTTGCACGCCATGCATCGTTGTCATGCTCGTCGTATTGCTTACCCAGTACAAGTAGGTTCTTAAGCAGTGTTTCTGCGTAACCGTCTTGAACCATTGCGTCTGTTGGCATCGTGATGTATTGCTCACATACGTGAACCCACGCATCAACTAATCCGTTGATCAGCTGGCGCTCAGGTAGAGACTTCATTACATCTGGGTCCATAACCGCAAACTTAGGCTGTACTGCAGGGTTCATGAATGCCAGTTTCTCTTGAGTCGCTTTACGCGTGATTACCGCACCCATGTTAGATTCAGAACCTGTCGCAGGAAGTGTCAGTACCGCACCGATTGGCGTCGCTTCAGTTACTTGGTGTTTGCCCGTTAGGATGTCCCAACCGTCGCCGTCATATTTAGCCGCTGCAGCAACGTACTTAGAGCCGTCGATTACTGAACCACCGCCAACAGCGATAATGAATTCTACGTTTTCTTCTTTAACAAGAGCGACTGCTTTGTCTAGCGTCTCTTTGGTAGGGTTTGCTTCAACGCCAGAGAACTCGATCCAAGAGTGATCTTTCAAAGATTCTACAACTTGGTCGTAAACACCGTTGCTCTTGATTGAACCGCCACCATAGATGACCAGTACTTTCTTCGAAGTATCAACCGCTTGGCTGATAGCGTTGATTTGGCCTTGGCCGAAGTGAATTACTGTAGGGTTAACGTAAGTAAATTGCATCAGAGATTCCTTGTGTAAAGCGAAATTTGTTATTTTGGTTTATTGCTCAATTTCTATATTTGCATATTAGTACAGTAATCTAGGTCAATGAAGAGCTGTTCCTCCAAATAAATTGCCTATTTCTACAAACTTGATATTCTTCCTCTGCTTTAGCTTACTTACTCTTAGCACTTAGAATGGAAAGTCGCCACTTATGAAAACACTCGCTCAGTTATTACAGTCTTATGTAGAACACAAAGGTTGGGATGATCTCGAAGGGATCAGAGAAACTGAAATTAGCGGCGTGTGGTTGTATAGAAGTAGTGGCGGGAATCAGCGTCAGCCATTTACTTACCAGTCTGGCATTATCATGCTCGGACAGGGTAAAAAGAACATCTACATTGGCGAAAGGCCAGTGACTTACGCTGCAGGTGATTATCTTGTGGTAGGTGTGCCAATGCCGTTAGAGTGCGAAGCCTTGCCTGTTAATGGTGAACCATTGCTTGGCTTGTCGATAAGCATTGATTCTCAACGTTTACATAGCTTAGTGAAAAAGCTCGAAGACCAAGGCTTCTTAGAAAGTTATTGCAACAAGCACAAACAGAACTCGAGTGGCTTAGAATCGACGCCGATGGAAGAGCAAATGCTAGAGAGCTTTACCCGGTTGGTGAAAACGCTGCATTGCGACATTGAAGCCAATATATTGGGCGATGCGATGGTGACAGAGATTGTCTACCGCGCATTAACCGGTTCAGAAGGGCGTGTGCTGTTTGATTTAGCTCATCATGATGGCCATTACGCACGTGTCGCTAAAGCGCTGTCTAAAGTGCATGAAGAATACGACCAAACCATCACTGTTCAATCGTTAGCCGATGAAGCCAACATGAGCGTGTCTGCCTTCCACTATGCATTCCGTAATGTCACTTTTGAATCACCACTGCAATATTTGAAGAAGGTTAGGCTCAACAAAGCCAAAGAGCTGATTCAACTAGAAGGCCTTCGTATTAGTGATGCTGCACGTCGAGTCGGTTACTCCAGCCCATCTCAATTTAGCCGCGAATTTAAGCGCCACTTCAATACTACTCCAAGAGCGGTTTAGTTCTTCTTTCAACGAAACTATGTGTTGAGAGCTATAATGCCAAAAGCTATGGTGACGATTGCTCATATTTGTTGAATTATATGAGTAAATGTATCTAATCATAGGCATTGTCAGATTGTAGGTATTTGATTCTCGAATATATTATTAACGTACTTATATAAAATAAGCTCTCGAAAATAATTAATTAAATAGCCTAAGAGTTTATGCACAGGTATAGGGGAGAAACTCACTAACTTAGCTATTAACGAAGTTTTTGTGTGAACAACCTATCAAATATTATCTAAAATTCTGGAATTACTCACCGTACTATCAGAGAGAGTATTCAGGATTATTGAATAGACTTAAAATTAAAGATAATTTAGCAGTTGATAAAGCCTAGTACAACGGATAATTAGTCGTTTGATGACTAATTATTCTGTAACTTGCTGATTTATAGTCAACTGAGAGTCTGATGGATATCACGTTTACCCTAAAATAATTCACTTAACATGGTGCTACTTTAATCATTCTTCCAAATACGATTGTTAAATATAAATACGTATACCTATTTTATTTAAAGGATAATACCGATGAGTAGCGATATCATTAAAATTTCAAGAAACACTGAAAACGCACCAATTAATTCTGTATCTACACAAACGGTCGCTTTTTCTCATTATAATAACTTTTCTGCTCAACTTCCGATTGACCCTAAAACGGGTGAAATAGTCATCGGTGATATTAAAGATCAAGCAGCACAATGTTTGAATAATATTAAAGCGATTGTTGAAAGCATCGACCATGTTATGGATGATGTCGTGAAGATTAATGTTTTCGTTAAGAATATTTCTGATATCGATGCTATTGATGAAGTTTACAAAAGCTTCTTCCACAACAGTCTGCCAACACGCACTGTCGTGGGTGTCGCTGCACTGACAAACAGCGATGCGCTGGTTCAAATGGATGCTCTCATTTCTAACGGTGAAGGCACTAAACCACAAGCTCCTTGCGCGCTAATTAAGGTCTCAAGAAATACGGATAACGCACCTCAAAGTGCTGTGTCTACGCAGACTGCAGCCTTTTCTCACTACAACAATCTTTCAGCTCAGTTGCCTATAGATGTAGCCACAGGTGAGTTGGTTGATGGTGGTATCAAAGCGCAAACAGCGCAATGTCTATCAAACATTAAAGCTATTTTAGAAAGCATCGGACACGTCATGAATGATGTGGTTAAAACGACTATCTACCTAAAAAATATCGCAGATGCGGAAGTGGTAAATGAAGTATGTGCTAAATTCTTCCCAAGCTACGTTCCTGCTCGTACTGTTGTTAACGCAGCTGAATTAGCAATGGGTGCTTTAATTCAAATTGATACATCCATTTCACATGGCGACGGTACACCGCCGCAATTACCAGAAGACACTCGCTTACTGGTTATTGAAACCAATAATACTGTTTCTGCACCATTCATGCCTTATTCGCATACTGTTGCTTTCTCTCACTACAATCATATTTCAGCCCAATTACCTTTAGATCCGAAAACAAATGAAATCGTTGCTGGCGGGGTAAAAGAACAAGCGGAACAATGTTTAAACAATATTAAGGCGATAATTGAAAGCGTTGACCATAGCATGGACGATACGGTGAAAATTAATATTCAACTTAAGGATATTTCAGATATTGATGTGGTAAACGAAGTCTACACCACATTCTTTAATGCTGAGCTGCCTGCAAGAACGGTAGTAGGGGTTTCAGAAATCCCAATGAATGCTTTAGTACAAATTGATGCTGTCGTTTCTAACTGTGAAGGGACACCTCCACAAGACGTTGTTGCATAAATCAATTGAACCCTTCTCGATAATATCGATCAGATCTCGGTTTAGCTTCCAAATAGGGAGCAAACTCAACAGGCCGAGATCTGATCCGTTCACTTCATTACTCAAGTCCATCGAAGCGACACACCTAAGCTTATCCCGTAAACATGGTATTTATAAGGTTGAAGTGTTTTAATATGAAAAACAGACGCTTAACGTAATAAAGAAAACCAGTTTATGCAATTTCGAGCCATTTTACTGCTATGCCTTACCCTAATAGGGTGTTCGTCCAATCAAGAGTTGGTACCCGACCCAACAACCATCACGCTATTTTATGGTGATACATCCATCGCCGCAGGTGTTTTAGAGGATAAAACATTCAGTTCAGTCCTTGCCGATAGGGTTGAAAGCGTTACGTTTTCGGGCTCAATATCAAAGAAAGACTCTGGCTATTTTGTCGATATGTTAGTGATTCGAGAAACAAAAGAGCCACGTTCAACACGACAGCTTAACACCTCGCTTCTAATGAAACCGGGAGAGTTAGTAGATGTTGGCGGCGTGAATAACGATGTGTTCAGGGTAATCCTCGAGTAACAAAAATAAAGTGTTCAATTAATCTGATTTTTTGCTTTACCTCAACCTAACTTCAAGTCTTAAGCTTCTCTTACTGATTAAGAAGGATCTTATTATGCAAAATAACTACGTAAAAGAACTCGCCGTTAAAACTTACCAAGAAGACCTTCAAAAAGAGTACGTTAGATCTAAAGCTCAGCCATTCCACGCCCCAAGTTTTATCGGTGGGGTGCTGTTGTCAGTTGTGCTGGTAGGACTGTTTTAATTTATGCAGAATTTCTGATCCATTGCCAACTCTCAACATATCTATTTGCTGCACTTTAATGCTTACGGCACAATCTCTTAGGTTGAATTGTGACGCTAATGTCGAGAGGAAGTGAAGTATGGCAAGTCCAAGAGTATTAAAGTCACAGATTACTGATATTACCTGTGGCGAGAATGTCACTATCATCGAGCCAAGTAACGTTTATGGCTGTGAGCTTAAAGATGATGTGTTCGTTGGCCCCTTTGTTGAGAATCAAAAGAACACCGTGATAGGTGCGAGAAGCAAGATTCAATCTCACACCTTTATCTGTGAGTATGTGACCATTGGAAGTGACTGCTTTGTTGGTCACGGAGTCATGTTTGCCAACGACTTATTCAAAGAGGGCAAGCCAGATCCTAATCCTGAAAGTTGGGGGCGTACCTTGATAGCTGACAACGTCACGATCGGTTCTAACGCTACGCTACCCGAAACTAAATCGGGTCAGGTATTAAGCGATACCTTGATCTCTTGCCATCTGCTTCGCGATCTTCGGCGCGTGCCATAGACTCGGGAGCAAGATAAACGATACCGGAACCGCTGTGATTACAATGAACGACTGTAGAGCGGAGATGCCGCCTGAACCCATCGAGATAAGTGTGATCGCTACCGCACCCATGATGATACCCCAGAAGGTACGTACCGCTGCGTTTGGCTCTGTCGTACCCGTCATTACCACACTGATTGTGTAAGTCATTGAGTCACCTGTTGTCACGATGAACGTGGTCGTCAGGATCAGGAACAGAATTGCAATCAAAGTCGGGAACGGCAGTTGAGCGGTAATGGCCAGTAGCACAGCAGGAAGGTTAAAGCCTTCGAATGCACTAGAGATCACACCTGGGTTCTCTAATTCAAACGCTAAACCGCTACCACCAACGATGCTGAACCAGAAACACGTTACAAGCGGTGCAACGATGCTGATAGAAACGATCATTTGGCGAATAGTACGGCCACGTGAGATGCGAGCAATGAAGATCGCCATCATTGGGCCATAACCTAAGAACCAACCCCAGAAGAACACAGTCCAGCCACCTAGCCATGCTGTATCTTGGCGGTATAGCGCCATTGGGATGAAGTTATCAACCATTTCGCCCATACCTTGCAGGTAGCCATCAACGATGAAGCTCGTTGGGCCAACAAGAAGGATGTAGCCGATTAGACACACAGACAAGATGATGTTGTAACGGCTTACCAGTTGGATACCTTTGTTCACGCCGCTCAAAGCAGAAAGCGTGTACATTGCGATAGCAAAGATAATAACAACACTTTGAGTTGCAAAGCTGTCTGAAATGCCAAACAGTTCGCTCAGTGCGTAGCTGATTTGTAGGCCAAGGAAGCCGATAGGGCCGATAGTACCTGCGGCTACAGCCACGATGCTGCATGCGTCGACAACGTTACCAACCCAACTGTTAATCGCTTTGTCGCCAAGTACTGGGTAAAGCAGAGTGCGAGGCTTAAGAGGAAGGCCTTTGTCGTAATGCAAGTGCATTAACACGATGGAAGACAAACCACCTAAGATTGCCCATGCAAGGAAACCCCAGTGCATGAAAGATTGTGATAGAGCATTGAACGCCATCGCTTGAGGATCTGCGTTGCCATACAGTGGCGGAGCTGAAACAAAGTGAGCAATAGGCTCTGCGGCTGCCCAGAACACCCCACCGCCGGCTAGCAGCGTACATAGGACGATAGACATCCATTTAAAGGTGGTCATTTCAGGTAGGGCAAGCGTTCCTAAGCGAACGTGGCCAGTGCGACCTAGTGCAAGCACTAAACCGATAATGAAGTTGAGAAGTAGTAGGACTTGCCAGAAAGCACCGAACCATTTAGTTGAATAACTAAAGCCGATGTTTACAAGTTCGGACAACACGGAGGTGTTGGTGAAGGCTAGGATGACAAAGAGGGTTAAAAAACTGCCACTAAGCCAAAAGACTGGGTTTCCGAGTTCCAGTTTTTCACCCAAAGATTGAGCTTTATTGAAATCGATAGAAGTAGATTCTGCGTTGATGTTTTCGTTGGCGACTTGCGTCAAGTTGGACATTATTTCTTCGCTATATTTGGCTCTTTCGAGCCTATGTATTTCTCCCACACTTGCATTGGAAATGTGAGGTTCGTCAAAAAAATCCGCGATACTACCACAATTGTTAAGGAAAAGTGGGCAAATTTAGAAAAGAAATCAGTTCTACGGCGAAATCAATCCCTTTTGGTTAGTTTTAAAACGAAATTTCAGAACGAACAAATAAAGCAGATATGAATAGAGTTTTGTAATTAAGGATACGAATTAGGCGATATTTTTTAGCGTACCGAAATAAATTTAATATTAGTTGTTCGTGCAAAATAAGTGTCGACTCATTGCATGCTATAAACAAATTAATGCGAGTCATTTTATAAATATCGAATATTTTAGGTGTTAAATTGGCACTGTTACCTACAGTTGTTTTGCGAAGAGATTTAAGTGATGAGAAATATGACACTTAAATTAAGCATCTTGAAACAATAACTTAAGGGACAGCTAACATGCACCTAAACCAAGGAAGAGTGGCCAAGAAGGTTTTTACACTCAGTACTCTCACCGCGTCATGCTTAATGGCGTTCAACAGCTACGCGGCTGTGGATTGTTCAACGTTAGAAGCGTGGGATTCCGCCACGGTGTACACCGGTGGTGATCAGGTTTCACATGACGGCAGCGCGTACTCAGCGAATTACTGGAATCAAAATAACAACCCGAGCCAATTTGAGGGTGACTATGCACAATGGAAAAAGATTGATGTGTGTAGTGGTGGCGGAGGTGGCGGTACGCCAAATGAAGTACCAACGGCTTCATTAACGGCACCCTCTGCTTCTGACGTGATTACTGAAGGCGATAATGTTGTATTGAGTGCAACAGCACTAGATTCTGATGGCAGTGTGGCTTCGGTTGAGTTCTTTGTTGATGGCGCATCTGTTGCGGTAGTCACAGCGGCACCTTTCGAAGCGACTTGGGCTGCAACGTCGGGTAATCATCAGGTTTCTGTTGTTGCAACGGATAATGAAGGCGCAGCAAGTGTTGCAAGTGCGGTTTCTGTTTCTGTTGATTCAGCACAACCAGGGAATGAAGCACCGACAGTTTCAGTTGCACTTTCAGTGACATCTGTTGATGTTGGTGGTGTAGTCACACTGACAGCAACGGCAGCAGATAGCGATGGCACGGTTGATAAGGTTGATTTCTACGTAGCGGGTGCTCTTGTGGGCACTGCTGCAACGAGCCCTTACACGTTAGATTACAAAACAACTCAAGCGGGTTCTTTAGCGGTTTACGCGAAAGCAACAGACGACCAAGGTGCGACTGCAGATTCTGCGTTGGCATCTTTGACCGTGAACGGCGCTCCAACAGTGAGCACATGTCGCCCTGATGGCTTATATCAAACTCAAGGTGTCGATGTTCCTTACTGTACAATTTACGATGATGAAGGCCGTGAGAAAATGGGCGCAGACCATCCCCGTCGTGTCATTGGTTACTTCACAAGTTGGCGTGCAGGGGATGATCCACAAGCTGCTTACCTAGTAAATGATATTCCTTGGGAACAACTCACACACATTAACTACGCTTTCGTGAGCATCGGTTCAGATGGCAAAGTAAACGTCGGTGATGTAAACGATCCAAATAACGCAGCGGTTGGTAAAGAGTGGCCGGGTGTGGAAGTTGATCCGGCATTAGGCTTCAAAGGTCACTTCGGTGCATTAGCGACAGCGAAGAAAAAACACGGCGTGAAAACGTTAATCTCAATCGGTGGTTGGGCTGAAACAGGTGGTCACTTCGCGACTGATGGCAGCCGCGTGGCTGATGGTGGTTTCTACACCATGACGACCAATGCTGATGGTTCTATCAACCATCAAGGTATCGAAACATTCGCGACTTCAGCGGTCGAAATGCTGCGTAAGTACCAGTTCGATGGTCTAGATATCGATTACGAATACCCAACTTCTATGGCTGGCGCAGGTAACCCATACGACAAAGACTTCATGGAGCCGCGTCGTCAATACCTGTGGGCGTCGTACCAAGTGTTGATGAAAGTGCTACGTGAGAAGCTCGATGCGGCGTCTGCGCAAGATGGCAATCACTACATGTTAACGATCGCAGCGCCTTCTTCTGGTTACCTATTACGCGGTATGGAAACATTCGATGTAACCAAGTACCTCGATTACGTAAACATCATGTCTTACGACCTTCACGGTGCGTGGAACGATCACGTAGGTCATAACGCAGCCTTGTTTGATACGGGTAAAGATTCAGAGCTAGCGCAGTGGAACGTATACGACACGGCGGCTTACGGTGGTATTGGTTATCTGAACACGGATTGGGCTTACCATTACTTCCGTGGTTCTATGCCAGCAGGCCGTATTAACATCGGTGTGCCTTACTACACTCGTGGTTGGCAAGGCGTAACGGGTGGTGAGAATGGTCTTTGGGGCCGAGCAGCACTGCCAAACCAATCTGAATGTTCAGCGGGTACGGGTGAAGGCGAGAAAAACAACTGTGGCCATGGCGCTATTGGTATCGACAACATGTGGCACGATACCGATCCAAAAGGTAACGAAATGGGCGCGGGTTCTAACCCTATGTGGCACGCGAAGAACCTAGAGAAGGGTATTTGGGGCTCTTACGCTGAAGCTTACAAGCTTGATCCTGTGAATGATCCTTCAGATGTTCTAACGGGCACTTACACGAGAAACTACGACAGTGTGGCGGTTGCCCCTTGGTTGTGGAACGCAGAGAAGGGCGTATTCCTTTCAACAGAAGATAAACAGTCTATCGACGTGAAAGCGGACTACGTTATCGACAAAGAGATCGGCGGCATTATGTTCTGGGAACTAGCAGGGGATTATAACTGTTATGTTCTCGATGCGAATGGCAACCGAAGCTCTATCGATACGACTGAGCAAGCGTGTAACAGCGGTAACGGTGAGTTCCACATGGGTAACACCATGACGAAAGCTATCTACGATAAGTTTAAGTCTGCAACACCATATGGAAACAAAGTAGCGACGGGTGCTATTCCAACAGAAGCGCTAGATATCGCGGTATCGGTTGGTGGCTTCAAAGTCGGTGACCAAAACTACCCAATCAACCCTAAGATCACGTTCACGAACAACACAGGGCAAGCTCTTCCGGGTGGAACTGAGTTCCAATTCGATATCCCAGTATCTGCACCTGATAACGCGAAAGATCAATCGGGTGGTGGTTTGACCGTGATTGCTTCAGGTCATACTCGCGCGGATAACATCGGTGGACTAGATGGAACCATGCACCGAGTGGCGTTTACGTTGCCGACATGGGAAGAGCTTCCTGCTGGCGGTGTGTATGAGTTAGACATGGTGTATTACTTGCCAATTTCTGGCCCTGCTAACTACGCGGTGAATGTCGGTGGCGTTGATTACGCGTTTAGCTTCGAGCAGCCAGATCTACCATTAGGTGATATCAGTTCAGGTGGCGGTAACCCTGGCGATGGTGGCACCAATCCAGGTACATGTGATACGGCAGGTTTAGCGGTTTACCCAGACTTACCTCAGAAAGATTGGGCAGGTAACCCAAGCCATGCAAACACAGGAGACCAAGTGGTTCACAACGGTAGTGTTTACCAAGCAAACTGGTGGACAAGTTCTGAACCGGGTAGCGATGGTAGCTGGACTCAAGTTTGTTCTTAATTTAATGCTAAGCAAACTATTTATAGACAATAGAGTGTAGTAATAGGTAATAAACACAAATGCTTTTAAGTCTATTTATCAGGAATTAGTATCAATTAAGTAATCAATCTAGAGGTAAAATCAAAAAGCCGAACTGAATCCAGTTCGGCGTTTTTGTTATAAGTCACAGATTACGTATAGAAACCCTTAAAAATATCGACACTCGTTCAGTAAAAAATAAAAACATGATATAAAACAGTCTGTATATAAGAGAAGTCACAGCGTTACCTGAAATTATAAATCTACGGGGTAATCTTGAAAGTCAGACGTAAATACATTCTTAGTTTCTCAATTGTGCTGGCCGTAGTTTCTCTGCTCCTCTCTGCAGTTCAATTCAACCGAACGAAAGAATCACTATTAGAATCCAACCAATTCTTCTTTCGTACTATTGTGAACGCGAGTTACGACATCGTAGACACCACAGTCAACGAAGCGATCAAAACCTATCTAAAAGGTGTGACTGATACCGTCGCCTCTCACGCACTGCGTGTCTCTCCAGAACAAGAAGTTGAAGAAGTCATTCGAATTGCCAACGAATTGGTGATTGGAGAGTCTGGTTATATCTACCTGATGTCACCACAAGGTATTCATCTATATCACCCGTTTTTACAAGGGAAAAATCGCGCGCATTTAACCCATATTCAACAACAACTGAGCTTACAGTCTGGAATGACCCAATACTCGCACGCCAATCCACATGAAGTTGGCAAGCGTGCGAAGGTCGCATATTCAGTGAGGCTACCGAGTGGCAATACATTGGTGGCGACCACCTATAAAGATGAACTGATGTACCTGGTTGATCTCGAAGCACTTAAAGACAAATTGAGAAAGTACTCGTATGGCGATAGTGGCTATGTATATATCGTTGATTTACAAGGCACGTTAGTCCTTCAACCTAACTTTGAACACGAGCACTTAAAAACCTTGATTGATGACTCTTCAGAGTTGCTTATCGATAAAGTCGCCGATGAACCTGAAGGTCACTTTAGTTACTCTATCTCTACGGCAGATGGCACGACGAGTAAAAACATCTTCTACAAGTTTTATCCGTATCTTAATTGGGTTATTTCTGCTGGTGTCTTAGAACAAGAGCTCAACAAAAACCACAGCTTGTTGTTGGCAAGTTTGATGACGTTGGTTGTTAGTCTACTGAGTATCATTGTTGTTCTGGTGCTTTATTTGCGACATCGTCACTTAAAGCTCTTAGATGTGGCTAGCCTCGATTACCTTACTGGGCTTCCTAGTCGACGGAGTTTTATCGAGCAGCTAAAACTGAAAATTACTCAGAAGTCACCTTATCCGATAACGAATGTCGGCGTCATTTTGCTTGATATTGACCATTTCAAACGGGTCAACGATCAATATGGTCATGCTCAAGGCGATAGGGTTATCTGTGCGGTCGCAAAGTCACTTAAGAGATTTGTTAATCGTCGTCGCTTGATTGCGCGCTATGGCGGTGAAGAGTTTATTTTGGTGACGTTTGATTGTGATGAACATGAGTTATTCGAATTATCAGAGGCGTTACGGTTATGTGTTGAGCAACTTCAAGGCTTAGTGTCGCCAGTAACAATCAGCGCTGGTTGTTGCCATGCTCAAGCACTGACTGACATTGAAACCGCTATCGATAAAGCCGACAAAGCGCTTTATCAAGCAAAAGAGAGTGGACGTAACAACACTCAAGCGTATCGAGAGAACGAATATCACGTTGCTTACATATGATCGGTTGAAAGCCTCATTGAATTGAAAAGTTTTGTTCACACAAATCGAGCTCTTGAGAACGACAAACACAAAAAAGCCCAAATAGATCGCTCTATTTGGGCTTTTTCAGAATTATTTGAAAGGCTAATCGTTAATTTAAGCTTTCGCTGCTTTCATCGCTTCCGTTTTTTTTTCCTTTTGCATTTTTGCAAGGAAGTAGATGTTTACACAAGCGATAAAGCCGTTGGTGGCTGCAACTGGCCATGCGTCAATCATGATGCCGTATGCTGTGAAGAGTGCACAGCCAATAAAGTTAAGGACACGCAGACGAACGATATCTTTCATTGTTAATGAAATTGCGACCATAATAGACGCAGCGTAACCTAAAATTTCAACCATATTGAATTCCATTGTTTGACCCTCTTAAATTTGCCGATACTTTGTCGGTACCAATTCTTCTCTTCATGAGATGATTGAGGAAGCTCCGTGCCTCGAATGGTCTGGTTTTGTTTAACGGGGAGAACTATACCAACTCTGTTTTTGTGATTAAACCCCCAAAACAGACAGAGGTGAAGGTTAGCGATTACGCAAACGTTTAATGACCTTTCTATTAACATAATTACTATTTATGTTGGAGGTTGAATTGATAGTTATTCTTATATAGGTAAGGAAGCCTCGAATGATAAAACGATCCATTTGTGCAACAAAAAGCATAAAAAAAGCAGCACTATTGGCTTTGATGGCTTTGATGGCTATTGGGCTGACCGCATGCTCTACGCAAGAAATACCACCCACACACAATTATGGTGTGGTCACTAGCGGTGACTTTGGTTTCATGAAACACGGCGTGATGACGTACTCCTGGCACCCTGAGTCAGAAAAGGTTTACCTTTCTCAAAAATACGATGAAACCGTGGTAACCGATTTAGTGCGTGATTCGATTCAAGAACAGCTCTCAAGTAAAGGTTATCAGTTAAAGCAGGATGGTGTCGGTGATGTTGTTGTAGGCTTTGGATTAGCGGAAGAATCGGAACTGAACGATGAGTCTATCTTCGATGCGATTAGGCTATCTACTGGTGTGCCATTTTACGATGGTGAAGGTAAAGTCGCGGAGAAAGGGTCGTTGTACATTGCGTTTTTCGTACCTAACTCAGAGGTCGTACAATGGCAAGCATTAGCACAGTCTGGCATCCAACCTGATTTAGAGCCAAGCGAGAGCAAACAGCGTATTACTGGCTTTGTTGAAATGTTATTTAGACGCATGCCTGAGCGATAGCATTAGGCGTTGAATGCATTCGTGGAGTAAATATTAGTTGTGGAAAATATGGTCAGATCGCAGATTATACTTTTTTATTTGTAACGAATGGTACAAATACGTAAAGCAACGTAAAGTTCGCGCTTCTTTTGCTAGCATTTGTCTATACTGCTCAAAACGTTAACTTAGGTTTGATTCAATGAAACTGTTTTCCAAATACTCTCTCCCTCTATTAAGTATATTCATTGTAAGTAACGCCGCGATGGTAAGTAATGCAGCTATCGCAGCACCTTCTATAGTACCAAGCCCACCTAGCCTAGGCGCAAAAGGGTATGTGTTAATTGATTTTAATTCTGGTGATGTGCTGGTAGAAAAAAACGCACATACGAAGTTAAACCCAGCAAGCTTGACCAAACTGATGACCAGTTATGTGGCAGGTCAAGAGATGAAGCGAGGCAACATCTCTGCTGATGATCAGGTACGAATCAGTGAGAACGCGTGGGCGAAGAACTTCCCAGACTCTTCAAAAATGTTCATCGAAGTAAACACCGATGTAGCAATGATGGATCTTTATCGTGGCTTGATTATTCAATCCGGTAATGATGCTAGCGTTGCGATTGCAGAGCATGTTGCAGGCTCACAAGATGCATTCGTTGACCTGATGAACTCTTGGGCTACCTCTCTGAAGCTAGAAAACACCCATTTTGCCAATGCACATGGTTTGGATGCAGACGACCTCTATTCGACTCCTTACGATATCGCGTTACTCGGTCGTGCCATTATTCGTGATTTACCGGATGTGTATGGCTTATACAGCGAACGCTCTTTCAGTTACAACGGCATCACTCAACATAACCGTAATGGCTTGTTGCGTGATAGAAGCTTAACCGTTGATGGCATGAAAACGGGCTACACCTCTGGTGCTGGCTACAGTTTGGCGAGTTCAGCGACACAAGGTGAGATGAGACTTATCGCGGTTGTGATGGGCGCATCAAGCGTTAAGAGCCGTGAATCAGACAGCAAACAGCTGTTGAGCTACGGTTTCCGTTTCTTCGATACACTAAACCCGCATAAAGGCGGCGATCAAGTGGCTGAAGAGAAGGTATGGTTTGGTGAGCAAGACACATTGAAATTAGGTGTGGCAGAAGACACGTTCATTACGTTGCCTAAGTCAGACAGTAAAAAGCTGACTGCATCTATCGAGCTTAACTCTGAACTGAAAGCGCCAATTGCAGAAGGTCAAACTCTAGGTGTGGTTCATTACACCGTTGATGGCGAAGATGTTCAAACTCAGCCTTTGATCGCGCTTGAAGCGGTTGAACAGGGCGGTTTGTTCAAACGTTTAATAGACTACGTTAAGCTGTTCTTCGCGAGCCTGTTCTAAATAGAGCCTGTGGCGATAAGCCGCGCTGAAAAGTCGAAATATTATGGGTGTTGTGAGTGAATCACAGCGCCCTTTGTTATTTCTACATCAATGAAAACGCCGCGCCGCACTATCTTTATTAGCCGTAGCGGGCGGTTTCGATTACTATACGCAAAATTTAGCAGTGTAGTCACTTATGACGATAGATATAAAGAACGTAACCGAACCCGAAGTAACCTGTGCAAATTGTCAGGCATGCTGTTGTCGTTTAGAGGTTATGATCATCACAGATACGGGCGTACCTGAAGAGCACATCGCTTATGATGAATGGGGCGGTGAAACCATGAAGCGCTTAGACGACGGCTGGTGTTCTGCGGTAGATAGAGAAACACTGATGTGTACTATCTACGAAAACCGACCATGGATCTGTCGCGAGTTCGAAATGGGCTCTTTCGAATGTGTTGACCAGCGCAAAGATGTGATGGGCTAGGCGTCTGCAGTATTGAACTCAGTAACTAAAGTACGCTAATGAACTGTGATAATCACATTAAAATTAAATATCAGGGTTCTATACCTTAAGCAGTTGTAGAACCTTGATGCGTTTTATGAGATCAAATATTGAGTGAGATAAGAGTCTTAGCTCGATAAGTTAGAGTTTAGAACTCGGAAGGCACTTCAAACTCCATCCATTCACCGGTTGTCGGGTGAATCAACTTTAAGTAGCCAGCGTGCAGGTGTAAGCGCTCGCGTTTGTATCCGTATAAGTCGTCACCACGAATAGGTACACCAAGCCCTAATGGATGAGCACAGTGCACTCGCAGCTGGTGGGTTCGCCCTGTTTTAGGGTACAAGTGAACCTTGGTTTTGCCATTGTGAGTGCTAACCACTTGCCAATGGGTCTCTGTATTTCGGCCGTGTTGGTGACAAACCAGTTGTCTTGGTCTGTCCGTGATGTCGCCGCGCAAAGGAAGGCTGATATTGCCAGATTCGCCCGTTATCTCGCCATCTAACAAAGCGGTGTAGCGTTTCTCTACGGTTCTATTAATGAACTGCTTCTGAATATGCTTGTTTGATTCCGCCGTGAGCGCCAAGATCAACAAACCTGACGTCGACATATCCAACCTATGGATAATCAAAGGACCAGTCGCATCCGGGTAACGCGCTTTTATGCGGGTATAAACTGAATCTTCGATGAACTTACCGGGAACCGACAAGAACTCTTCAGGCTTATTGACGACTACGATTTCATCGTCTTCATAAACAATATTAAAAGACTTACCAACCGCAGGGTTCACGATAAGCGGGTTATCTTCTAGCTCTATGCCACTTAACTGGTGTTCGAGGATCTCAAAGCTTTTACTCTGACAAACAGGGTAGAGGTTTGCGTGTTGTCGAATGATGTCTGTAGGCGGTAATCCCCACCAAAACTCAGATAATGCTAACGGCTTGAACCCGTGTTCAAACGCAAAGTTAAGCAACTTAGGTAGGCAGCAGTCACCAGAGCCTTCAAGCGCGTCTTTACCATCGAGCAACTCGAGTAAATTCTTAGATTGCTTGGCTTGATTGATAAAGCGATAGTGAGAGAGGCGTTGAGTTTCCAACTGTTGTGAAACTGCTTGGTGATCTTGCTTACGGTTTTTCAGTTCGCTTTCAATCAAATCAATTTGTGATTGGCGCTCTGCGATCTTCTGTTTCCACTCAATACGAAGTGCTTTTAGGTCACGTTTCTCTTGGCTACTTTGATTGCCCAGTTGTTTGAGCAAATTCGCCGCTGACTCTAGATTCCCTAAGGCTTTTTCTTGATTGGCTTGTTCTCTGAGTTCGTTACGCTGAGCTTTGTTTGCGGCCATTGCTAACTGAAAGGCTTCGATAGCTTTTGCTGATTCGATTTTTAACCCTTCAAGCTCGGCCAATAATGTGTCTAGATTGTGCGACTGTTGCAGCTTTTCAATGTCGTCCGAGAGCTGCAATTGTCGAGCAAGGTTCGCACTGTTTTGAGATTGAAACTGTTTTGAATCGAAGGCTGGTGGAACAAAGTGAATGTTGTTTAACTGAGAGACCAAAGCCGGATCTAACTGCAAGCCTGAAAACGCAGAAAGGTAACCTAACCCTTGTGTGGTTGGATTCTGAACAAGAAGCACAGCGTAGAGATTACCTTGCGAGGTTTCATTCACACCACAGTCGACAAGTGATTGCTGAAGCTGCAGCATAGCGAATTCACACACAGGGTGCGGGGTATAGTAATACGGAAACGTAAAACGAGTCGGTAGCGCTAAATCGACATTCGTGTTTGCTAGGTGCAGAGGTGTGTATTGAGCGAGGTTTGTTGGCATTAAGATCAAACTCTATGGCTGTTCAGTTAGAGTTCGGTATTGTTGTCGAAATGAAGACAAATGAGAAGCCAAAGCAGAAGATAAATCGGCTTTGGCTTCATTTAGTTTCTTGTGTTTACTCTAGCAAGCACGTGTTTGAG
Organism: Vibrio sp. 10N.247.311.13; assembly: GCF_041467595.1. Taxonomy (NCBI): domain Bacteria; kingdom Pseudomonadati; phylum Pseudomonadota; class Gammaproteobacteria; order Vibrionales; family Vibrionaceae; genus Vibrio; species Vibrio sp. 10N.247.311.13. The sequence continues at coordinate 29,994 of NZ_JBFSUX010000040.1, forward strand.
TGAAACTCGATCAGTTCGAGTGTTCTAGCTCTACTTGCTCAGCTTTTTGGTAAGCAGGGTGGCTCTTTAAAAGTTCACCGTATTTAGCGATGTTAGGGTAAAGCGCAGTTGCACCAAAGTTACCCACGATTTCTACGATGAACGACATCATAAAATCTGCACCTGTTAGTGTGTCTGCAACCAAGTAGGTTTTACCTTCAAGTGCATTATTCACGTAAGTGAGGATCTTTTGGTTTTCGTCGTCTGCATAACCGCCTAGGAAGTTAGTTTCGCAGCCGTCTTTCATCACAAAGATCTTAAGTAACATTGGCAAAATACCTGAACTCTCAGCGAAGTGAAGCCATTGCGAATACTCAACGTAGTTTGCGGTGCCGCGTGTAGGTGCGAACTTACCCTGACCGTATTTGTCGATTAGGTATTCCGTGATAGCACCAGATTCAGTGATCACGACGCCATCGTCTTCAATGACAGGAGATTTACCCAATGGGTGAATGGATTTGAGTTCTGGTGGTGCAAGAAAAGTGACACTGTCTCGTTGGTAGGGTTTGATTTGGTAATCTACCCCAAGCTCTTCCAATAGCCAGATGATGCGCTTTGAGCGCGACTTATTCAGGTGATGCAAAGTAATCATGATTCTACCTAGTTAACGGGTTCAGTTTATTGAATTTATTTAGCTTCGTTCGTTTTGATAACAAGCTTACCGAAGTTCTGACCTTCCAATAGGCCCATGAATGCTTGTGGCGCATTTTTTAGACCTTCAACCAGGTGCTCACGATAGTGCATCTTGCCTTGAGACAACCATTCTGTCATTTGAACAGCAAATTCGTTGTAACGGTGTGCGTAGTCATCAAAGATGATGAAACCTTGCATCTTAATTCTTTTAACAAGCAGCATACCCATCAGGCTAGACATACGATCTGGTCCTTCAGGCAGTGAAGTCGCATTGTATTGAGAGATAAGGCCACACACAGGAATACGAGCACCTGTGTTAAGCAGAGGCATTACTGCATCGAATACCTTGCCGCCAACGTTTTCAAAGTAAACGTCGATGCCGTTGTCACACGCTTTAGCCAATTGCTCCGCGAAGTCGTCAGCTTTGTGGTCGATGCATTCATCAAAGCCAAGAATCTCTTTCGCGTACTGACACTTCTCTTGACCGCCTGCAACGCCGATAACACGACAGCCTTTTAGTTTGCCGATTTGTCCAACGGTTGCGCCTACAGCACCTGTTGCTGCTGCAACGACTAGCGTGTCGCCTTCTTTAGGTTGGCCGATATCAAGCAAGCCCATGTAAGCAGTAAAACCAGGCATACCCATGATGCCAAGCGCGTAAGAAGGGTGCGTTGGTTCTTTACCTAGTTTGATAAGGCCTTCACCGTTAGACACACCAAGATCTTGCCAACCTGTGTAAGCCAGTACCCACTCGCCAATTTCGTAATCAGCGTGGTTTGATTCTTCAACCTGACATACGGTTGCGCCTACCATCACTTCATCAATCGCAACGGGATCTGCGTAGGATTTAGCATCGCTCATACGACCACGCATGTATGGGTCTAGAGAAAGGTAAACTGAGCGAAGTAACATCTCGCCGTCTTTGATGCTTGGCGCAGCTATTGTCTCTAAACGGAAGTTGTCTTGAGTCGGTGCGCCAACTGGGCGAGAAGCCAATACGATTCGGCGATTGTCTTGTTGAGTCATTGGATGTCCTTAATTGTGTATTTTATACATTTAGAATTAGACCAGTCGTCTAGTCTTGTTGTCTAAAAATCCCGCCGTCATCAAATTGATAAGAGGGCGGGTGATTTTTTTAAGTTAAAGCCAATAAAGCGCGCTGCGCGTTATTAGCTTTCACCTTTTAAAATTCGTTCGGTAAGGCTCAAAGCTGACTGTAAGCTATGTGAGCTTTGGCTCAGCTTGCTCAATAAGCTGGCGCCTAACCACATTGAGTATAGGTTCTGAGCTGCTTCTTGGCTCTCTTCAACCTTTATGGAGCCATCTTCAATACCGCCGACAATGCACTGTTCGATGGTATTCGTCACTTTTTCTGCACCCTTTAATAGCGCTTGGCGCATAGGATCAGAAAGATCAGAAACTTCCGCGCTGAGTTTAACGACCAAGCATTTATGAGCATTGCAGGTGCCGTTTTCAATCTGTGACCATCGAGTGAAATAACTGACAATTCTCTGGTAATGGTTGCCTTCACCATGAACCAAAATAGTTTCAACTCTGCTGATGTAGGTCTCAAAATAGTGCTGGATCAGAGCCTCGCCAAATTGCTCTTTCGATTTAAAGTAGTGGTAAAACGACCCTTTCGGCACGTCCGCTTCTTTAAGCAATTGCGATAAGCCAACGCCGTTAAAGCCGTTGTTCACTATTAATTGGTAGCCAACATCTAAAATATGCAGGCGTGTGTCATTCGTTTTTTCGTTCATGGGCGGTACTATAAGTTAAATTAGACCAGTCGTCTAGTGGTCGGTTTTCGAGGGTATATTTGGTCGTTGTTACAGTAGCTAAATAGCTAAATAGCTCAATATCTAAAGAGGCTTCAAATGTTCAGATATAAAAAAGCCCCGACATAGCGCGTATGTTGGGGCTTAAATCAGTAACTTCGATTATTTGATAGAGATGAGTTCTACATCAAAAATCAGAGTCGATGATGGTGGGATAGGGCCTGAACCGCCTTTACCGTAAGCTAGAGTGCTTGGAATAAATAGACGAACTTTTTGGCCTTCAACCATGTAAGTCAAACCTTCTTGCCAGCCTTTAATTACTTGCTTAAGAGCAAATGAGATTGGCTCGCCGCGCTCAACAGAGCTGTCGAAAACAGTGCCGTCGATTAGCGTACCGTGGTAGTGAACCGTTACTTTGCTGTTCTTAGTTGGGTGCTCTGTGCCTGTACCTTCTTCAAGAACAAGGTATTGAAGACCGCTTTCAGTCGTAATCACGCCTTCTTTAGTGCCGTTTTCAATTAGAAATTGTTGGCCTTGTTCGAAGTTTTCTCCGCCAGACTTATGATTCGTCCAAGTACGGTAAATCATGAAACCCGCCAAAAGAAAGACAATGACCGGGATGACAAATTTAGACATAGTAAAACCTATTTATATTGAGTGCTGAATTTCGTAGTTAATACAAAATGTGTTAATCAGTTGACTAAAGCCGTGATTATGGTTGAGTCAAAAGGTAGTTGATCGTTTTTGCAATGCCAGCAACGTCTTGGTGACCTGCTGTTAGTACTTGGTATTTACCGTTGATGATAAAGGTTGGTACTGAGTTGATCTGACCTTTTACTGAGATCTCTTCTGCTTGCTTAACGTAGTCGAAAAGAGCGACTTGCTGTTCTTTATTCAGCTGGTATGGGCTAACCAAACCACGAGAAGTAAACGCTGTCTCTAGTGCTTGTTGACGCTGCTCAGGTGTTGCATCTGCACCCATTTGAACGGCACCAAATAGGTCGTCCATGAATGCATGGTCAGGCGTCGCATCAAGCTGCATCACTGCTGTGTAGTAGATCATTGCGCTGATTTGAGCGCTTTCGTTGAACGTCACGTGCATCTTGCCAATAGTTTGGTCTGTTAGAGATTCAATCTCTGGAATGGCACTTTCCATTTGACGGCAGTGACCACAGTTAAGAGAGAAGATTTCAGTGATCGGAGACAAGTTAAATTCTGTTAGAGCAGTAGGAAGCGCTTCGTATTGAACGCCTTTTTGTGGCTCGTCTGTTTCACTACAACCCGCGATAATGAGTACGGCAGCGAGTGCTGTGATGAATTTAGTAAATGGTTTAAACATAATGTTTGCTCTAGCGTTGAGAAGTCGTGAGATTCTAACTATTTAGTACGAATTGGAAAACAATTATAAGGTAAATAAATGCAAACAGTTCGAACTAGCGGCTGAAGACAAGCTAGTAGACGGTTAACTGTGATCAACAGCACTTTTTTGGGTTCTGCTTTCTTTTCGTCTAAAGTTTTTCCCTCGGTGCCGATATAGACATTAGTGAATGGTTTATCTGCATGAGTGGTTGGTGAAGTAATGAGATATTTAGCGATAATGTTAAGCATAGCTTTGGCTGGGTGTGAAGCCACGTCACCAACTGACTTACTTGGCGGTGACATGCTAGAGACTGCACCACAAACCGATTACGACTTGATGCATCCTGAATGGGGTGTGGTTCAAACGACTCATGTAGCAAGCAATCGTGGGTACTCTATCCAGAGTAGCACTCATCAACACAGAACCATCACGACCAACTACGGACGTGGCGTTTCGACTAACGACCCACTGGAAGTCTTTTTAAGACAAAACCGCATCGATTTTGAAGTGTTGCCGGGTAACCATGTGATGGTAAAGCTTGAGCAGCACGTGAACTTTAAAACAGGTTCAGCATTCCCTGAGCCAGCGTATAATCAATGGCTAGATACGCTAGGCAGCTACCTTGCTCAACGCCAAGATATTGATGTGGTGATTGAAGGGCACACCGATAACACGGGCACAGATCGAATCAATGATCCGCTTTCAGAGCAGCGAGCAAAAGAAGTGAAGGCTCGATTAGAGAGTAACTACGTATCAAGTCGTTCCATCTATACTCGTGGCTTCGGTGAGTATGTTCCAGCTTGTACGAACGCTTCTGCGCAAGGCAAGGCGTGTAACCGCCGTGTTGAATTGATGCTGATTGTCACGAAGTAGTCGTTTGAACTTTCGCGCCCAATTTGAAGCGATTAACGCCAAATAACAGACATAAAAAATCCCTCACATTCGAGGGATTTTTTGTATCTGACTTTTGTTGCTTTATTGCTTATGCAAACTGCTTTTCTAAGTAAGTCACGATATCTGAAGATTCGTACATCCACTCAGTTTTACCGTCTTTTTCGATACGTAGACAAGGCACTTTCACACGACCGCCGCCAGCTTCAAGCTCAGCACGGTGTTGCTCGTTGTTTTTTGCATCACGAAGTTCAAATTGAACCGACTGACGTTTCATCGCGCGGCGCACTTTCACACAAAATGGGCACGCTTCGAATTGGTATAACGTGTGCGTTTTTGCTTGCTCATTTACTTTGCTTTGTTCTTCTTGAGAACGCTTCACACCACGTGGGCTGAAAACAAAATTCAATAACAAGATGACACGACCTAAGAACCAACGGATAAACTTCATAACTCTCTCTACATATTTAAAATTAGCGTTACAATTTGCAGCATTATATACACAAGTTTTGTCAGATGCTCGCAACAAACCGCTAATATCTATTTTGTCCGTTCGATCGTATGAGACTTAGCCACATTTAGCCCTAAACGCTTAGACAGTCGAGTTAGATTTGCTCGGTCTGTTTTCAGAACTCGCCCTGCTTGTGCCCAGTTAAAGTTGGCATCTTCCAACACCTCAGTAATGATACTGCGTTGAAAATCGTCCGTTGCACCACGTAGCCCTGCAGAAAGGTCGATCGTTGGTGTCGATAATGGTGTGTTTTTCACCTGAGTCGTCGCAATTGGCTGATCTTGGTCTAGAGGACCACAATCTTCCTTGGTGATTGTCACCAGGTTTTTATTGGTGCTGCGCGCTAACGCTTTCAATGCGGAACGACTGATCACATGCTCAAGTTCACGCACGTTACCCGGCCAACCATAACGGTTTAGGAAAGAAAGAACGTCGGAGCGGAACTTAACTTGGTTGATACCAAGCTTACGACGCGCTTGTTCTAAGAAGAAACCCGCTAATAGGCTGATGTCGTCACCACGATCTTTCAGTGCTGGCACCGCGATAGGATACACACTCAATCGGTGGTACAAATCGGCTCTGAATCGACCGTCTTCAACTTCTTGTTTTAGATCTCGGTTTGTCGCTGCCAATACTCGCACATCAATGGTTTGAATGTTGTCTTGGCCAACCGGTTGGATTTCGTTGTTTTGCAGCGCACGTAGGAGCTTACTTTGAGCGGCCAAAGGCAATTCACCAATCTCATCAAGGAACAGTGTGCCACCATCGGCTAAAGCAAATTTACCTAAGCGGTTTTTGTCTGCGCCAGTGAACGCGCCACGAACGTGACCAAACAGTTCACTCTCTACTAAGTTTTCAGAAATTGCAGCACAGTTTACGTAGACGAGTGGGTTACGTTTACGTTGAGATTGGTGGTGCAGGGTGCGAGCCACAAGCTCTTTACCAACCCCGGTGTCACCATGAATCAAGATATTAAACTCAGATGGAGCTACAACAGCGATGTCGTTCTTAAGCGCGACCATGGTGTCACTGTTACCAATCAACTCACCGCCGTCACGTTCCCACGCTTCTACGTTCAATTCTTCGAGTAATTGCTTTGACTGTTTTGCTTGATGCTCAAGTTGCGAGAAGGTCAGTGCCATCTGCATGGTTGAGGCTGCAATAGCTGCCAGTACTTCAAGGTTCCGCGCCGGAATATTCGCGAAGACATCAGGTTTCAAGCTATCTAGAGTCAGAATGCCCAATAACTTGTCGCCAAATAGCAAAGGCAAGCCCATACAAGCATGCATTGGTAAATCGCCATCATGGTCAATAAGCAAACCATCGAAAGGATCGGGTAGGGAGCTGTCAGCATCGAAACGAACAGGAGAGCGAGACGCGCAGATCTCTTCAAATCGTGGGTGTTCTGAAATGATAAAGCGACGACCGAATGTATCTCGGCTGAGCCCTTGCATTGCGATAGGTACTAGCGTGTCGCCTTGAAGGCTTAAAAGCGCGACACAATCACACGTTATGGTTTTGCGAATGGCATCGATCAGGCGATTGAAACGATCTTGATCGTTGACACCACTTGCGAGGCCAATGGTCATTTCCATGAGGGTAGATGCGGAGATATCTTGCATAAAAAACTCTAACTGTGTGTTTATCTACATAATAGAGTCTTATTGACTTAAAAAAAAGGTCTTTTTGACATTTTTATAAGATGAGTTTTGAGAAGAAAACCAGTAATGACGGGGATTGATAAAGTTGGCACTGATTGTGCAGAAGATACAGAGAAGCCCAATTATAGCGCTGATTAAACAGACTATTCTTGATCTCAATCAATCAGGTTGCGCGATTTTTTGAAATGAAAACGAGTCAAAATAACTCAGTTTCTAAAAATAACTAAGGTTTCAGAAAATCGATAAGTCATTCTTAATTTTTAGTAGTCAAAATGACATATAGGTCATAAGGCTCAGTGTTCGGAGTAAATTCATGCTTAACAATGCACATATCGAAATCATCAAATCTACTATTCCTCTACTTGAGAGCGCAGGCCCAGCTTTAACTCAGCATTTTTATCAACGTATGTTCACGCATAACCCTGAGTTGAAAGATATCTTCAATATGACTCACCAAAGAACAGGTCGCCAAGGCGTAGCACTGTTTGAAGCTATCGCGGCATATGCAAAGAACATTGAAAATCTAGCAGCGTTAACAACTGCCGTTGAACGTATTGCTCAGAAACACACAAGCTTTAACATTCAACCAGAGCACTACCAAATTGTTGGTTTGCACCTGATTGAGACATTACGTGAACTAGCTGCTGACGCCTTTACTCCAGAAGTGGAAGAAGCATGGACAGCCGCTTACCTATTCTTGGCGCAAGTATTCATCGATCGTGAAGCTGAACTTTACCTACAGCGTAAGCAAGCTGTTGGTGGTTGGGAAGCAGCGCGTGCGTTTGTGATTGCAGACAAAATCGAAGAGTCAGCGCTAGTAACAAGCTTTATCCTTCAGCCAAAAGACGGCGGTGAAGTTCTGGATTACACACCAGGTCAATACATCGGTATCGAAGTGAAACCAGAAGGCTCTCAATACAGCGAGATTCGTCAATACTCACTGTCTGATAAGCCAAACGGCAAGCAATACCGTATTTCTGTTAAACGTGAAGGACAAGGCCAAGAGACACAAGGCGTTGTATCTAACCACCTACACGATACGGTTGCTGTTGGTGATGAGGTTAGCCTATACGCACCAGCGGGTGACTTCATGTATCAAGAGCGCAGCAAGCCAGTAACACTTATCTCTGCAGGTGTTGGTGTAACGCCAATGCAGTCTATGCTTGAGTTCCTAAACACGGAAGATAAAAACGAGCCAGTACTTTACCTTCACGCTTGTGAGAACGTAGGCCAACACTCTTTCACGACTCGTGTTAAAGATATTGTTGCCGACAAAGGTTGGGAAGCGAAAACGTGGTACATGAACAAAGATGAATCTGCATGTGAAAACACGCATCAAGGCCAAATGGATCTAGCGTCTATCTCTGATACTAAAGGCTTTGAAGAGAGCGATTTCTACATCTGTGGTCCTGTTGGTTTCATGAAGAACATCGTAGAGCAGCTAGATGCAATGAAAGTTGACCGTTCACGCGTTCACTACGAAGTATTCGGCCCTCACGCTAACTTCTAATAGGTCTCGGCATTTCTAGTAACACTCGCCTGAACTATTAATACCTTGCCTATTCAAAGGCCTCACAGTGTGAGGCCTTTTTGGGTTTGGTTGGTTTTGTCTGACATCATCGACTCCTGCAGAACACGATGGTTCAGCTAAGATCTTTTCGCTTCTATCTAAGAACGTTTCATCTTCTTGGACATGTAGTCGGAATCGAAAAACTCAGGCCAGTACATTTTTACGTAACCACCGGCAACCCAAATCACTAGAATGGTGGCGATGGTTAGCTCAAAGAAACCAAACTTGTGTAGCCAATACCATTGTGGGTATTCCGCGCCGAAAAATGTAGTTAGACGATGCATGGCAATAGCGCTGATCACAGATGGGAAGGTGACGGCAGCAATCGAAGGTTGGAACTTCAAACGCATTAGGCGGATGTAACACAAGTAAATCAACAAAGTCATGGTGATGGCAATGCCCGCCAATGCACCTGTTAGAATCGGGTCTGGGTTGTCGAAGTTAACCAAGTAAGCGGCTAAAGACAAGTTAACCGGAGCTGCCATGATAGCGAGTGTTGGTCTTGCTCGGCGAGGAAGGTTGCCTTCGAACACCAAGCGGTACAACACCACTGGCAACATAAGGAAATAGATACCAATACAAGTGACCGCAAGTGTTTCTGAAAATACGGTGTGCCCGAACTGTGTGCCAGCTAAGGAACTGCTGATCAAACCGACCGGATACAGAAACCAACTCGGTACAATGTTCGACATTTTGAAGTTGATGATCTGAAAACTAAAGAACAACACCATCATGGTAAAGTGCAGCAATAGCGCGCAGAACCAAACTGGGTAGGCGATAGCTGGCGATATCTCGGCTAAATAGTCGCACAGAATCAGTAAAGCCATGCTCATTGGTGCCATCAAGCTTCCACTTAACGGGTGGCGAATGTCATTAAGGAAGGTATTAAAGCTCGTTAAATAGCGCAGTAAAACAGGCAGCAATAATAGCGCGCCGAATGCAGCGAGGTAGGGACGAATTATCTCACCAATGCCCGGGATATATAACGCCCAAGCTTGTCCTAACCCAATAACGCCAAGTGCTAAAGACGCCTGAGATGGCGGCACATTTTTTACTTGGGTTAATCTTCTCCAGTTCAACGACTTACTCCGACTTAGTTAATTAAAGACTTTTAGAATATTTGCTTTATTTAGAGTGTGTAGGCCTTTCATCAATAGATTTTGAGGGCACTCAACTAATTTTGAGTGGATGATACCAAGTTTAACGTTTGCTTTTTTGATTTTGATACGGAATCGGGAGATTAAGCACGTTGAATATGTGCTTTTGTTTCATGAGTCATTTGTAATTAACGTACTTTCTCTTGTTGAGGGAGATCTTGTTGTCTTAGTTTTTCGTTTTTCAGCGTACGGTTAAGCAGTTGACTGTAAATTGGCTGCCCACCCAACATTTGAGCAATGATTACCGCACCTAAGCAGGTGATGATCAACGGCAGGATCAGGTAGTAGTTATTGGTCATTTCAATAACCAACAGTATGCCAGTGATAGGCGCTCGAACAGTGGCAGCAAATAAGGCTCCCATGCCAGCAATGGCAAACATACCCGGTTCAATATTCAGTTCAGGAAAGAATGCCGCCGCGATAAGCCCGAACGCATAACCAAAGAGTGTTCCTAGCGCAAGCATTGGTGCAAAGATACCGCCGGGCGCACCAGAGCCGAAACAAAGCAGGGTAGTGAGGACTCGGCCTAAGAAAATCAACAGCAACACATTGGCGCTGTAGCTGCCATTCGTGATGTTCGGGATGATACCAATACCACCACCAGTTAATTCAGGTATATAGAGCAGCAACAAGCCAAAGCAACCACCAAGTAGGGTACCTGTCATCAAGTAGCGTTTACGGTCATTCTTGTGTATCGCCACAAACAGGTCTTGGGAAAGCGTGATCAGCTTATTGAAAATTACACCGAACAGACCGAACAACACACCTAACAGCAAGAACAACCAAAGTGCGTCGAGTTCAGGTGGCTGGTACTGAGGTATTGTAATAACGGCTGATTGACCATTGATAGAGCGAAATACAATGTTGGCCGAAACTGCTGAGATGATGACGGCTTTGATTGATATGAGTGAGTAGCGAAACTGTGGTCTCATCTCCTCAACCACAAACATGATGCCAGCTAGCGGTGCATTGAATGCGGCGGCTAAGCCACCAGCGGCACCTGAAGCCAACAGTGAATGGCGAGTGTCATCATCTTTGACTCGAAAGATATCTGTGACCATACGACCGATACTGCCGCCCATTTGAACGGTTGGCCCTTCGCGGCCTAAAACCATACCAGAGCCTAACGCGCCCATGCCGCCAAAGAATTTTACGGGTAATACTCTCCACCATCGAACAGGGCGCATGCCGTCCATTGCACCTTCGATTTCAGGGATACCTGAACCGGCAGCTTCTGGAGCAAAGCGGTGAACGAGAAAATAGCCAATAAAGGCGAATGCAGCACTAATAAGGAAAGCGGCAAGCCACAGTGGTAGATGGCTACCGATTTCATCTTTTAGCCAATCGGTACGGGTTTCTGTGATGAAATGAACCGCAACTTCGAAATAGGTACCCACTACACCTGCCAGTACACCCACAATACAAGAAAGGAAGAGAACCGAAGCTGGGGTCTTATCTCTTGAGAGAAATTGATTAATAGCATCCCTTGGCATTTTGGCTAATAAGGACTGCTTAATTTTCTCTCTTCTGGTCATAGAGATAAGTTTCCTGAATGAGTTAAGGCGGGGTTGCATTAAATTATACGCTTCCTCTGCATATCCTATAGCAACAAAGTTGAAAAGTTGAATTTCATTTATTGAATGTACGTGTTACATAAATGGAATCTATGGCCAATAGTGGAATCACCGTCACAATTTTGATCGATTCTCTGGCGGCGGCTTGAATATCCCCAAAAATGAACCATAGTTAAATCGTAAAGCAACATAACGAACCGCAAGGAGAAGTGAGGTTTTACACACAATTTGGATGGATTCAGAAACAAAGTTTTAGTTCCTCGTTAAATGTTCAGGTCGATATTTAAGGCTTCCTGATTCGCGAACTCACGATTGAGTAACGAGGGTGAGGCGTACTGAGTAAGTACGCCTTTAGTTCGTCTGGAGCATCCCATTTCCTCATTCCGCTTCTACTGCTTTATCTCTTCTGATTATTTTCGCGCCAACCTCTATTAACGAATCTCAGTGTAAACAATCGATTGGGGTCAACTTTTTGGTGATTGAGTATATACTCCCTTAAAAAGGAGAACTGATATGACTAAAAAAGTTCCTACAAACATCATTACGGGTTTCTTGGGTGTTGGTAAAACGACAGCCATCTTGAACCTGCTAAAAAATAAACCTGAGAATGAAAACTGGGCTGTTCTGGTTAATGAATTCGGGGAAATCGGCATTGATGGTGCATTGATGACAGATCAAGGCGCTTTGATTAAAGAAGTGCCGGGTGGATGCATGTGCTGTACTGCGGGCGTGCCTATGTCAGTGGGTATTAATGCCTTACTTCGCCAAAAGCCAGACCGTTTATTGATTGAGCCGACAGGGCTTGGTCACCCTAAACAGGTTATAGCGACACTGACTTCCGATCAGTACACACCATATGTCGATTTAAAAGCGACGCTTGGTTTGGTTGACCCACGAAATCTGTCTAATGAAAAGTACACCTCGAATCAGAATTTTAATGATCAACTAAATAGTGCAGATGTGATTCTTGGTACTAAGGTTGACCTTGTTCATTCTGAAGACATCGATGTGTTCAATGATTGGGTGACGGATCAAACGCCAGCAAAAGTCTTCCATAAGCTAATTCACGATGGTGAAGTGCCATTGGAAGTGTTGGACATTGAAAGAGTATACGGCAGTGCTTCCTCTCATCTTGAAGCGCATCATCATGACCACGCTGAACAAGAGCCTCAATTCCAACTGCCTCCCGGTGAAGCGTTTATCCGTAAAGAGAATAAAGGGCAGGGTTATTTTAGTTGTGGTTGGTTGTTTGGCGCAGAGCATAAGTTTGACTTCGATGCGCTATTCTCAATGTTGTCGGAGCTAACGGCTGAGCGTGTAAAAGCCGTGGTGAATACTGACCAAGGTTGCTATGCGTTTAACGTGGCGAATCAAGTGGTGTCAGTGAATGAAATTTCCCTTGATGGCTTTGAGTCTCGTCTTGAAGTGATCGACTCGCAGTTAATGCCTTGGGACGATCTCGAGCAGATTCTACTCAAGCTGTGTGGCATCAAATAGCGCCATTTTTACTGTTTGAATTGATGATCTCGGTGTTTACCTCGTTGAAGGCGGGATAAACACCAGATTAAATGAGAAAGTTTGCGTTATATCACGATAAATGTGAGATAAATCACTCTAATTACTTTATAGTGCTCGGCTGAAATAAGAATGTAGGCTGTCTGCTTAAGGAACCCGTAACAATGTCATTTTCCTCTCAAGGTTTTGCTCCTGAATTAGTCAAAGCGTTGACTGAGTGTGGTTATGAAAAACTCACTCCAATTCAACAAAAAGCGATTCCAATGGCTCGTAAAGGCCATGATATTTTTGCTACTGCTCAAACCGGCACGGGTAAAACAGCGGCATTTTCATTGCCTGTTATTCAACACCTTTTGAACAGCGGTAAAAAAGCGTCTAGAGGAACGGCTCGCGGCCTTATTCTTGCTCCAACTCGTGAGCTTGCTGCGCAGATCGCTCAAAACATTAAAGACTACGTTAAATACACGGATCTAAGCGTTTCTGCGGTTTACGGTGGTAACAAGATGTCTTCACAAGTTCGTCAACTAGAACTGGGTGTGGATATTTTGGTTGCAACCCCTGGCCGTTTAGAAGAGCACTTAGAAGCGGGTAACGTGTCTATTGCTAACCTAGAATTCCTAGTATTTGATGAAGCTGACCGTATCCTTGATATGGGCTTTATCAATGCCGTTCGTAAGATCATGTTGGATGTAGAAACATCACCGCAAATCATGATGTTCTCTGCAACGACTTCTACTCAGTTAAACCAACTGTCTGTTGATATTCTGCGTAAACCAAAACGTATTAGTGTTGAGCGCGAAAACTCTACGGCTGCTACTGTTGGTCACGTGGTTTACCCAGTGGATCAAGAACGTAAAACTGAACTGCTTTCTGAGCTTATTGGCCGTAAAAACTGGCGCCAAGTGCTTGTGTTCGTGAACTATAAAGAAACAGCGAATGATGTAGTTAAAGAGCTTAAGCTTGACGGTATTAAAGCGGTACTTTGTCACGGTGATAAAGCGCAAAGTGCTCGTCGTCGTGCTTTGGATGATTTCAAAGAAGGTAGAGCACGTGTGATGGTAGCAACCGACGTTGCAGCTCGTGGTCTTGATATCGAAGACTTACCACACGTAATTAACTACGACATGCCTTTCCTAGCGGAAGATTACGTTCACCGTATTGGCCGTACAGGTCGTGCTGGTAAACAAGGTCACGCAATCTCTTTCGTTAACCGCGAAGAAGAGCTGACTGTTGTTCAAGTTGAAAAACTGATTCAACAACGTATTCGCCGTGTTGAACAACCGGGTTACGAACCGAAGAAACGTGATGCTTACATCGAGAAGCTGAACACTAAATCGGCTTACAAAAACCGTCAGGGTCGTAAGAACAACGCGAACGAAGAGCCACAAGATCAAGCAAGCGCTGAACGTCGTTTGACTATGATGAAGCGAATTAAAAACCGTCGTAAGTAAAATTACGGTTGGTAATGAAAAAGAGCCACTGTTATGTGTAATGCCGATCAGTTAAAGCCAAAGCGATCGGTTGAAGGATCCTTCAGAGCTGT
>NZ_JBFSUX010000041.1:0-42998 GCF_041467595.1 Vibrio sp. 10N.247.311.13
CCTGCGACCCCATCATTATGAGTGATGTGCTCTAACCAACTGAGCTAAGTAGCCATTTCCATATTGTTGCTCATTTCGAAACGTTGCCGCTTCGCTGTGAACGGGGCGCATTATGCGGAGTTGAGTGAAACCCGTCAACTTTTTTTTTGAATAAATCGCGAATAAACATCTGTTCGGTTTCTTTTTAGGCAAAGAGGCGTATTTGTCGACAAAAAACAGGTCTAAAAGGCGATATATATAGGAAGTTAAGTTTCTGGTGAGGGACAATTTAGAAAGGGGAAAAACAAAAAGGCCAGTGAATTCACTGGCCTTTTTTCTAGATGTTTAATCAGAATTATACATTGAAGCGGAAGTGAACAACGTCACCATCTTTAACGATGTATTCTTTACCTTCAAGGCGCCATTTACCTGCGTCTTTCGCACCGCTCTCACCGTTAAATTCGATGAAGTGATCGAATCCAACAACTTCAGCACGGATGAAACCTTTCTCGAAGTCTGTGTGGATCTTACCCGCTGCTTGTGGCGCAGTTGCACCTACAGGGATTGTCCAAGCACGAACTTCTTTAACACCAGCTGTGAAGTAAGTCTGAAGAGTCAGTAGTTCGTAACCAGAGCGGATCACTCGGTTAAGACCTGGTTCTTCGATACCCATATCCGCAAGGAACTCTTCGCGATCTTCGTCATCAAGCTCAGAAAGCTCTGATTCGATTGCTGCACAAACAGCAACAACAACGTTGTTTTCGTTTTCTGCGTATTCACGAACAGCGTCTAGGTATGGGTTATTTTCAAAACCATCTTCTGCAACGTTTGCGATGTACATTGTTGGCTTAAGCGTTAGGAAGTTTAGGTAGCCGATTGCTGCCGCTTCTTCTTTGCCAAGTTCAACAGTACGTGCCATACCACCTTCAGTTAGAACTGGAAGTAGCTTTTCTAGTACAGTGATTTCGAATTTAGCGTCTTTGTCGCCGCCTTTCGCTTTCTTTGCGTTACGTTGAATTGCACGCTCACAGCTGTCTAAGTCAGCCAGTGCAAGTTCTAGGTTGATCACTTCGATATCTTCAATTGGAGATACTTTGCCAGCAACGTGAACAATGTTTTCATTTTCAAAGCAGCGTACAACGTGACCGATAGCGTCAGTTTCACGGATGTTAGCTAGGAATTTGTTACCAAGACCTTCACCTTTAGATGCGCCAGCAACTAGGCCCGCGATATCTACGAATTCCATTGTCGTTGGAAGGATCTTCTGTGGATTAACAATTTTTGCTAATGCATCTAAGCGTAGATCTGGAACCGGAACGATACCTGTGTTTGGTTCGATCGTACAAAATGGAAAGTTTGCTGCTTCGATGCCTGCTTTAGTCAGTGCGTTAAACAGAGTTGACTTACCAACGTTTGGTAGACCAACGATGCCACATTTAAAACCCATGATATAAACCTTATTCTGCTTTGAACGTATGTAAGCGATTTTGTGCTTTTGGTAGGCCATCTTTTAATAAGATGTCTAGGCTGCGAACCGATTCGTCAACGACGGCCTCGATACACTCTTGCTCTTTTTGAGGAGCTTTGCCTAATACATAACCTGCAACTTTATCTTTGTGTCCTGGATGGCCGATGCCTAATCTAAGACGATAGAATTCTTTATTGTTACCCTGCTTGCTGATGATGTCTTTCAGACCATTATGTCCGCCATGACCACCACCTTTTTTAAACTTTCCAATACCAGGAGGCAGATCTAACTCATCGTGAGCGACCATGATCTCTTCTGGTTTAATTTGGTAGAACTTTGCTAAGGCTGCAACTGCTTTGCCTGACAAGTTCATAAAAGTCGTTGGGATCAGCAAACGAAGATCTTCACCGTGAACCATGATACGACCCGTTAGGCCAAAGAACTTTGGTTCGTTCTTTAGTGTCACGTTATGTACACGCGCTAATTCTTCAACTACCCAAGCGCCCGCGTTGTGGCGAGTTTTGGCGTATTCTGGACCTGGATTAGCCAGTCCAACGAGAAGTTTTATTTGTTGGCTCAAGGTATGGATCTCTCTTGGGATTTCAAAAAGCGCCGTATGATATCACAGTTTATGAAAAAGGTGCGAGCTAGCTGATAGCTGCGCGATTATTCCTGTTTGTGATAACTAGCAGTGCAATATTACTCAGACATAAAAAAAGCACTTCATTGACTGAAGTGCTTAATATCTTTCTCTCGCGTGTTTCTAAAACCAAGCTTTTGTAAAAAAAGCTATTGGGCTTTGATTAGTTGAACATCGCTGAGATTGATTCTTCGTTGCTGATACGACGAATCGCTTCAGCAAGCATGCGAGAAAGGCTAAGTGTTGTCACTTTACCCGTCGCAGCCATCTCTGGAGATAGAGAGATAGAATCCGTTACGATAACTTGGTCTAGAACAGAGTTCTTGATGTTGTTCGCAGCAGTACCAGAGAAAACAGCGTGAGTTGCGTAAGCGAATACACGCTTAGCACCGCGCTCTTTTAGCGCTTCAGCTGCTTTACATAGTGTGCCACCCGTATCGATCATGTCATCAACGATCACACAGTCACGGCCTTCAACATCACCGATTAGGTTCATTACTTCAGAAACGTTAGCACGTGGACGACGCTTATCAACGATAGCGATGTCAACATCACCTAGCGCTTTAGCAGTAGCACGAGCACGTACAACACCACCAAGGTCTGGAGAAACCACAACTGGGTTTTCTAAGCCACGGTTCGCCATGTCTTCTAGAAGAACTGGAGTGCCGAAGATGTTATCAACAGGTACATCGAAGAAGCCTTGGATTTGCTCTGCGTGTAGGTCGATAGTAAGAACGCGGTCAACGCCAACGTTAGAAAGGAAATCTGCAACAACTTTTGCAGTAATTGGCACACGAGCAGAACGTACACGACGATCTTGACGGGCATAACCGAAGTAAGGGATTACAGCAGTAATACGGCCAGCAGAAGCACGGCGCATTGCGTCAATCATTACCACCAATTCCATTAGGTTGTCATTGGTTGGTGCACAAGTTGATTGAATCAGGAATACATCGCTACCACGAACGTTTTCATTGATTTGAACAGCGACTTCGCCATCAGAAAAACGGTCTACAGTAGCATCGCCAAGAGAGATGTATAGACGATCAGCAATACGTTGGGCTAGTTCAGGTGTTGCGTTACCAGCAAATAGCTTCATATCAGGCACGGTGGAAACCTCGGGTTGCGTCCAGTTTTAAATAGATTGTGGGTGGGCTGAGTGGTATTCAGCCAAAGTTTCTTTTAAAGGAGAAATGTTTCGTCCTTTCGCTACAAAAGCGGAAACTGTGTCAGGCAGTTGTTCCAACACCAATTCGGCTTCTTTTTTGCTGCTAAATTCAGCAAAAACGCACGAACCAGTGCCAGTCAATCTCGACGGCGCGTATTGTAGCAGCCATGAAAGTTGCTTATCAACCTCTGGGTACAGCATTCGCACAATTTTTTCGCAATCGTTTACGTATTCTTGCTCTAGAAGCGTTGATAGCGCTCGCTTCGGCGTATTTCGAGTTAATTCTGAATGCGTGAATATGTCTACAGTTGCTATGCTCACTTGAGGCTTAACAACAAGATACCATTTTTCATCCGGATTAGCGGGCTGAAGCTGTTCTCCAACCCCTTCCGCAAAGGCGGCATGGCCTCGAACGAACACAGGAACGTCAGCACCAAGCTTCAAACCGATCTCGGCGAGTTGATCGTCTGACAGGTTGAGTTGCCATAAATAATTCAGGGCGACCAACACGGTTGCTGCGTTTGAAGAGCCTCCACCAATACCACCACCCATAGGCAGCACTTTCTTGAGTTCAATATCCGCACCGAAAGATGTCGATGTGTATTGTTGAAGGGCAGTAGCCGCTTTCCAAATAAGGTTGTCTTCTGTAGCAACGCCCGGAATTGCAGGGGTTATTGTGATCGCACTTGTTTTTTTATTTGCAGTGACCGTCAGTTCATCACCAAAATCGACAAACTGAAATAAGGTTTGAAGTTCGTGATAGCCATTGTCACGTCGACCAGTGATATAGAGAAATAAATTCAGTTTAGCCGGAGAGGGCCAATGAGTTGGCGTTGTTATCATTTTTTCAGTGTCCACTTCGAAACTACAATGTTGATTTTGTTCTCGTTTTGCTTGAATGACAATCGAGTAGGGAGTGGGATTGTCTCTACTTTTGCGTTGTCTTCATCCGATAGTTGCTTACTCGGCATTTCTGTATTGCGATAGTTAGCAAAATTCAGTGTCCATAATTGACTGCTGACTTGTTTGGACAGAGATTCAAGAGTGTTGGTACTGCTGAGTTGATAGGAATCGGCTTGGTCTGGAATGCCAAGGAACCATTGTGGCAGGTGATCAATAGGGATCTGTAAACCTGTCAGCTGCTCAACCAAGACTGAAGCGCTCGCATGAGTAAATACTTGATCGCCATAGGTCACGACTTTTGCACCCGATGGATCTATGGTTAGGTTCAGTGCAGTTTGACCGAGAAAAGTAGTGAGCCTTAATTGACTTTGATTTGGTGAATGTTTCCAAATGAAATTTAGGCTTTGGCGCTGCTCTGGAGAAATGTAGGCGAGCTTGCCCGAGGCTTGGTAGTTTTCTATCTGTAGAAGTCGGTTTTGGTGACTTTGCCACTCAACACTGGTCGGTTGTTCAGGTATAGACGAGCAACCCACCATAATTATGGTCATAAAAATAAGAGACGTGATTCTACGAAGTTTGCTCATATTTGCTCACAACTTGTTCAAATTTATCTAAAAAACGCTTCAACTATAGCATTGAATTCACGAACTCAGGAAAACAAATCCCGCTTGCTCTTTAAATAGAGCCATGCATCAAGTAAAATTCGCCCCTTGTTTCCATTCCCTGATCGAGAACTTCTGATACATGTCTTTGCTTGCCGTAGGTATCAATCACAATACAGCGTCGGTTGAATTGCGAGAAAAAGTCGCTTTTGGTCCAGATAAATTATCTGAGGCACTCAAGCAACTTAACGCAAATGCACACGTGAATGGAAGTGTCATACTTTCTACCTGTAATCGAACTGAAGTGTATTGCGACGTTAAAGGCGTGGCTAAAAACAAACTCATCGATTGGTTGTCGGTTTTCCATCAAGTTAGCCCAGAAGAGCTAAAGCCAAGCCTTTATATCCATGAAGAGCAGGCGGCGATTAAACACTTAATGCGCGTTGCTTGTGGTTTGGACTCTTTAGTCTTGGGTGAACCGCAGATCTTAGGTCAGGTGAAGCAAGCGTATACGGACTCGCGAGAGAACAAATCCGTTGATGCTTCAATGGAAAAACTATTCCAGAAATCATTTTCTGTTGCGAAGCGTGTTCGAACTGAAACTGAAATCGGCGGAAGCGCGGTTTCTGTAGCTTACGCAGCCTGTACCTTAGCCAAGCATATTTTTGAATCCATCGCAGATTCAACCGTGTTACTGGTTGGTGCGGGTGAAACCATTGAGCTGGTGGCTAAGCACCTTTCGGCGAATGGCTGTACAAAAATGATTGTGGCGAACCGAACTCGAGAACGTGCTCTAGGGCTAGCAGAAGAATTTGGTGCTGAAGTGATCAGCTTGAATGAGATCCCTGATCATCTTCATCGAGCGGACATCGTAATTAGCTCAACCGCAAGTCCATTGCCTATTATCGGTAAGGGTATGGTTGAGACTGCTCTAAAAACAAGAAAGCATCAGCCGATGTTATTGGTTGATATTGCCGTTCCACGTGATGTGGAATCGCAGGTTGGTGATCTAAATGATGCCTACCTTTATTCGGTTGATGATTTGCAGTCGATTGTTGATGGCAATATCGAACAACGTAAAGTTGAAGCGATTCAAGCTGAAGCGATCGTCAGTGAAGAAAGTGCCGCGTTCATGAGTTGGATGCGCTCTTTACAAGCGGTAGACAGTATTCGAGATTACCGTAAATCGGCTAACGAAATCCGCGAAGAATTATTAAGTAAAAGTTTACAATCGCTTGCCGCTGGCGGTGACCCTGAAAAAGTTTTACTCGAGCTCAGCAATAAGCTCACAAACAAATTGATCCATGCTCCAACGCGCGCACTTCAAAGTGCAGCTGAGCAAGGAGAACCTGCAAAATTAATGGTCATTAGACAGAGTTTGGGCTTAGAAAACCCTCAATAATATTAGACCTCCAACAAGATAAGACATTATGAAAGCCTCGATTCTAGTAAAGCTTGAAACACTTGTTGAACGCTATGAAGAAGTTCAACACCTACTTGGTGATCCAGATGTAATCGGGAATCAAGACAAATTCCGTGCACTTTCGAAAGAATACTCTCAACTTGAAGAAGTGACAGCTTGCTTCCAGTCATACCAGCAAGCGAAAGAAGATCTAGAAGCTGCTGAAGAGATGGCAAACGAAGACGACGCAGAAATGCGTGAAATGGCTCAAGATGAAATCAAAGATGCGAAAGCAGCAATTGAGCGTCTGACTGATGAGCTACAGATTCTTCTTATTCCAAAAGATCCAAACGATGAGCGTAACTGTTTCCTAGAAATCCGCGCAGGTGCGGGTGGTGATGAAGCAGGTATCTTCGCGGGCAACCTGTTCCGTATGTACTCTAAGTTTGCTGAGAAGAAAGGTTGGCGCGTTGAAATTATGAGCAGCAATGCTTCTGAACAAGGCGGCTACAAAGAGATGATCGCTAAGGTTAGTGGCGACGCTGTTTACGGCACCATGAAGTTTGAGTCAGGCGGTCACCGTGTACAACGTGTACCTGAAACCGAATCTCAAGGCCGTGTTCACACGTCAGCATGTACGGTTGCGGTTATGCCTGAGATCCCAGAAGCGGATCTTCCAGAAATCAAAGCGGGCGACCTTAAAATTGATACTTTCCGTGCATCAGGCGCGGGTGGTCAGCACGTTAACACCACGGATTCAGCAATCCGTATTACTCACTTACCAACGGGTACAGTAGTAGAGTGTCAGGACGAGCGTTCTCAGCATAAAAACAAAGCGAAAGCGATGGCTGTTCTTGCTGCTCGTATTGTTCAAGCAGAAGAAGAGCGCCGCGCGGCAGCGGTTTCTGATACACGTCGTAACCTACTAGGTTCGGGTGACCGTAGTGACCGTATTCGTACGTACAACTACCCACAAGGCCGTGTTTCGGATCACCGTATCAACCTTACAATTTACCGTCTTAACGAAGTACTTGAAGGTGACATGCAAAGCTTGCTTGATCCTGTACTTCAAGAGCACCAAGCCGATCAGCTTGCTGCACTTGCAGAGAACAACTAACCAGTATGCAGTCAGCATATACGGTTGAAAGTGCTTTAAAAGCAGCAATCGTAAAGCTTCAAGAGGGTGATAACACATCACCCTCTATTGATGCCGCGGTACTGCTTTGTCACGCCTTAGATAAACCAAGATCTTACCTACTGACTTGGCCTGAGAAGCATCTCACCTCTGAGCAAGAGTCTGAATTCAATGCCCTTCTAAAACGTCGCTTAACCGGTGAGCCTGTGGCTTACATTATCGGTGAGCGTGAGTTTTGGTCACTGCCGTTAAAAGTTTCCCCTTCTACATTAATCCCACGCCCAGATACCGAGCGTTTGGTTGAAGTAGCGTTGGATAAAACCTTTGGCAAGCAAGGCGCGATTCTCGATTTAGGGACAGGTACAGGTGCTATCGCGTTAGCATTGGCGTCTGAGATGCCGAATCGACAGGTGACGGGTATTGATCTTCGCCCTGAAGCGCAGCAGCTTGCGACAGAGAATGCACAGCGTCTCAACATCACCAATGCGACTTTTTTGCATGGTAGTTGGTTTGAGCCTTTGAGCTCTGAAGGCGTTGTGAAATTCTCTCTGATTGTTTCTAACCCGCCATACATTGAGAAGAATGATCCTCATTTGTCTCAAGGCGATGTGCGTTTTGAGCCGATCACAGCACTGGTTGCTGAAGAGAAAGGGCTTGCAGATATTCGATACATTTCTGAAAACGCACGTGGCTTTTTGGAAAATGAAGGTTGGTTAGCATTTGAACACGGCTATGACCAAGGTTTGGCAGTTCGTGAGATTATGCAGGCGCTCGGTTATCTCGATGTTGTCACAGAGAAAGATTACGGTGGTAATGACCGAGTGACATTGGGTCGTTACTGTTCATAGTTAGTGATTGTTAATCGTCTTGTGAGCAATGGATGATGAACTTGCTAAATTGATACCTTTAACTCGACAATACATTTAACCCGATAATGCATTTAACGCAGAAATACAGAGATTTTATGCAGAACTACAGAGCATTAACGGGTATTGTGAGGCTCGTGTTAACGAAAGCACATATAAAAATATAAAGGAATACCATGTACGAAGGTCTAAAACATTTTCACCTATTAACGATTGCTATAAGTGCGCTACTTCTCTCGATTCGTTTCGCTCTTATGATGGCTAACTCACCTAAGCTTAAGCATCCTTTCTTGCAGCGTTTCCCTCATATCAATGACTCGTTGCTATTGCTATCGGGTATTGGTTTGATTTTCATCACTGGCTTTATTCCATTTACACCAGCAGCACCATGGTTAACCGAAAAACTAACTTGTGTTATGGCTTACATCGCATTAGGTTTCTTTGCGCTTAAGCTAGGTAAAAACAAGCTACTGAGAGTATTCTCTTTCTTTGGTGCGCTTGGCTGGTTAGCGATGGCAGGCAAAATCGCAATGACCAAGACACCAACATTTTTCGGTTAACTATCTATGTACGAATTTTTTGATGAAGACTTTGACCAGCTAGAGTTAGCTGAAGGTGCATTGATCTTAAATAAAGCGATTAACCCAGAAACTCAAGACAGTTGGGCAGAGCAAGAGCTGGCGAGATTGTTAAAAGACGCCGAGTTTGCTTTGGTTAATGAAACCGATGAACAGCAGAAGTTTGAATCTTTTATTCGACTATTCTTTTATGAATGGGGTTTTGCTGGCGATAAAGATGCGTATTTCTCTTCGGAAAACGCGTTCATCGATAAAGTGCTTGAGAGAAAGAAAGGCATTCCAGTGAGTCTGGGGGCGATCTTTCTTTTTCTAGGTCGCAAGCTAGGCTTTCCTGTAGAGGGCGTCTCTTTCCCGACTCAATTCTTACTTAAAGTAAGTTGGTACGGGCAAGCTGCAGCCTATATTAACCCTTATAACGGTGAGTATGTTGGCGAACAAACGCTGCGAGCATGGTTAATTGGACATGACGGCCCATTAGCTAAGGTGAAACCTGAGCACCTAGAAGTCGCCGACCACCCAACAATTATTGGTAAGTGGTTAGCCCTGCTCAAGAGTGCACTGCTGCGAGAAGAGCGTTATACGCTTGCATTGAAGTGTACTGACCTTGCTTTGACGTTTGTACCTGATGACCCATATGAAATCCGTGACCGCGGTTTTATCTATCAGCAGCTAGACTGTCACCAAGTAGCCGCAACCGATTATCAATATTTTATCGACCAATGCCCAGATGACCCTGCATCTGAGTTACTGAAATCTCAAGTGAACGTCATGAACGAAAAGACAGTGGTAGTTCACTAATTAATAATTACTTAGAGAGAATATGATGGAACAAAAAACAGTTCACATTGGCGATATGCCAATTGCAAACGACAAGCCATTTACGCTATTTGCAGGCATGAACGTTCTTGAATCTCGCGATCTTGCTATGCAGATCTGTGAGCACTATGTAAAAGTAACCGAAAAGCTAGGCATCCCTTACGTATTTAAGGCGTCTTTTGATAAAGCGAACCGCAGCTCAGTTCATTCATACCGTGGTCCAGGAATGGAAGAAGGTCTTAAAATCTTCCAAGAGCTGAAAGATACTTTCGGCGTGAAGATCATTACTGATATCCACACAGAAGCTCAAGCTCAGCCTGTTGCGGATGTGGTTGATGTAATCCAACTACCTGCATTCCTAGCTCGTCAAACTGATCTTGTTGAAGCAATGGCTAAGACTGGCGCGGTAATCAACGTGAAGAAGCCTCAGTTCATGAGCCCGAATCAAGTTGGCAACATCGTTGATAAGTTCGCTGAGTGCGGTAATGACAACATCATCCTTTGTGAGCGTGGCGCTTGCATGGGTTACGATAACCTTGTTGTGGATATGCTTGGCTTTGGCGTAATGAAGAAGTCTTCAAACGGTAGCCCAATCATCTTCGACGTGACGCACTCTCTACAAATGCGTGACCCATCAGGTGCTGCATCTGGCGGTCGTCGTGAGCAAACGGTTGAACTTGCTAAAGCGGGTCTTGCTACGGGTATTGCGGGTCTGTTCATTGAAGCTCACCCAAACCCAGACCAAGCTCGTTGTGATGGCCCATCTGCGCTACCTCTAGACAAACTAGAGCCGTTCTTGAAGCAGATGAAAGCACTTGATGACCTTATCAAAGGCTTTGAGCATATTGATATTAAATAATTGAGATGGATGTGAAGTAACGGAAACGTTATTTAACAAAGTTGATCTAAGAAAGCCCAGTTCTCTGAATTGGGCTTTTTTTTTATCTCGTAAAATCAGCCGAACATAAACCGTTCATTTAGAGAGTTGTTAACGTGGCGGGTTATTATCTAAGAAACTCTTATATGAGTGTGAGGTCAGTCCTGTTTGCAGTAAATTACTGATATTCATCACACTTTGTAAGTAAACGATTGCTTGTGATGCAGGGGAAGTTTGAGTGTAATCTCATAATTTTGTTACACTTAACTGTTGACCTATGCGTGACCAATTCGACATAAATATGAAATCGTCGTGTTACATCTAGAATGTTAATTTAAGATTAGTCATGTTGAAGTCTTATTGTTCGAACTCCAGGAAAGGGGTCGCAATAGATTATAAAAAGCAGTGGATTCCCTAAAAAGTTCAAAGGTATGACAATGAAGCAACGCCTTATTCTAAAGACAGCACTAAGTGCTGCAATTCTAGCTACTCTAGCTGGGTGTGCGTCTCAATCAGCTCATGATTGGAACCAAGACGAAACTTACAAGCTAACGATTCTTCACACAAACGATAACCATGGTCGTTTCTGGCAGAGTAAATATGGCGAATACGGCATGTCTGCACGTAAAACGCTAGTTGACCAACTTCGTTCAGAAGTTGAAGCAGAAGGCGGTAGCGTGTTGCTTCTATCTGGCGGTGACATCAACACGGGTGTTCCAGAGTCAGACCTTCAGGACGCAGAACCTGATTTTAAAGGTATGAACAAAATTGGTTACGATGCCATGGCATTGGGTAACCACGAGTTTGATAACTCTTTAGACGTATTACAAAAGCAGATCGACTGGGCTAACTTCCCAATGCTATCTGCAAACATCTACGATAAAGCGACAGGTGAACGTAAGTTCCAAGCTTACGAGATGTTCGAAAAGCAAGGCATCAAGATTGCGGTTATTGGTTTAACAACTGAAGATACCCAAAAGATTGGTAACCCTGAATTTATCGCAGGCATCGACTTCCGTGATCCTAAAGAAGAAGCGAAGAAGCTAATCGCTGAACTTAAAGAAACAGAAAAACCGGATCTAATCTTTGCTGTGACTCATATGGGTCACTACGAAAATGGCCAACGTGGTGTTAATGCTCCGGGTGATGTCGCACTTGCTCGTTACCTAAACGAAGGCGATCTAGACATGATCGTTGGTGGTCACTCTCAAGAGCCTGTATGTATGGAAGGCCCTAACGTTGCGAAGAAAAACTTCAAGCCGGGTGATGAGTGTAAGCCTGACGTACAGAACGGTACTTACATCGTTCAAGCTCACGAGTGGGGCAAGTACGTAGGTCGTGCTGATTACGAATTCCGTAATGGCGAGCTAGAGATGGTGAGCTACGACCTGATTCCAGTTAACCTTAAGAAGAAAGTTAAGATCGACGGTAAGAAGCAACGTGTTCTTATTCAAGATGAAATCGCACAAGACCCAGAGCTACTTGAATTCCTACGTCCTTTCCAAGAGCAAGGTCAGGCACAGCTAGAAGTTCAAATCGCTGAGACAAATGGCAAGCTTGAAGGTGACCGTAACGTGGTTCGTTTCCAACAGACTAACCTAGGTCGTTTGATTGCGACTTCTCATATGGAGCGTGCAAAAGCAGACTTCGCTGTGATGAACTCTGGTGGTGTTCGTGACTCAATTGAAGCCGGTAATGTTACTTACAAAGATGTACTGAAGGTACAGCCTTTTGCAAACATCCTGACTTACACAGACATGACGGGTAAAGAAGTTCTGGATTACCTAAATGTAGTGGCGACTAAACCAATCGATTCTGGTGCTTACGCTCAGTTTGCTGGTATCTCTATGACAGTAGCGAATGGTGAAGTATCGAATGTATTCATCGGTGGCAAACAGCTTCGTCTAGACGAAACTTATCGTTTCACAGTACCAAGCTTTAACGCTGCTGGTGGTGACGGTTACCCTAAACTGTCCGATCACCCAGGTTACGTAAATACTGGTTTTGTTGATGCTGAAGTACTGAAAGAGTACCTAGAAGCAAACAGCCCGGTTGACGTGAACAAGTACGCGCCTTCAGGCCAAATGGTTTACAAGTAATTGAATCCAAGCAATTGTATCAATAGGTGCTAAATTAGATTGACTCTAGCACCATGATAAATTTAACTAAAGCGACGCCTCGGCGTCGCTTTTTGTTTATCTATCGTTTGGATTTGTTATGACCCCTGCAATCAATCTCGCCAAGAAAAAGAAAATCGCTCATAGTGTGCACCAGTATCATCATGATGCGAATAATACGAACTATGGTTTAGAAGCCGTTGAAGCGCTTGGTCAAGATCCCAAACGTGTATTCAAAACGCTGTTGTTCTGCTTGAATGGTGTGGCGAAAGATTTGGCGGTTGCCGTTATTCCTGTCGACCAGAAGCTAAATCTAAAGCTTGCCGCTAAAGCAGCGAAAGGCAAAAAAGCAGAGATGGCCAATCCTGAGATTGCTCAGAAAACCACGGGCTATGTTGTTGGTGGCATTAGTCCGCTTGGACAGAAGAAAGCACTGCCTACCTTCGTTCATTCCAGTGCGACAGATTTTGACACGATATGTGTGAGTGCAGGTAAGCGTGGGCTAGAGATTGAGTTAGATCCAAAAGACTTAGCATTGCTCACTCGCGGCCAGTTTGCCGATCTATGTTTATAGATTGTCGTTGTCATGATGATAAAACTATCGAATGACAAACAAAAACGCCCGCTAGACTAATCTAGCGGGCGTTTTTATATCGAGTGTCTCGTCTTACTGATTCTGACTACTTCTTCAGACCTAAAGTACCACCAACACGCTTTGGTGCAGGTTTATTCGGTCTGTTTGAATCTTGGCTGCGGTTTGCCGGTTTACCGCTTCTACGATCATTATTGTCGCGATCGGTACGATTACGATCCGAACGGTTTCTATCTGAATTAGAACGCTCTGAACGAGAGTTCGATTTCCAGTTTTCGGTATTACCACCGCTTTCACTGTTCGATGAATTGCGGCCACGCTTTGAGTTAGGTGCATGACGGAATTCATCCGCATTGTTACCGCGGTAAGTGCGAGTACGGTTCTCGTTTTGATTACGGCGCGCTGTTGAAGCTTGGTTCTCTTCACGGCTATCAAAAAGTTTCGCGTCAGTCGCTTTACGAATGCGTTGACCTTTCGCGTTCATTTTTGACGCATCTTCCGTACTTACTGAGCCTTCACACATCGCTAAGATCTCAGTGATCTCTTCTTCGCTCAGGTAGCGCCATTTTCCGTTAGGAATACCGTCTAATGAGATGTTCATAATACGAACACGGCGTAGCTTAAATACTTCATAACCGAGTGCTTCACACATACGGCGAATTTGGCGGTTAAGGCCTTGTGTTAGCGTAATTCGGAATGAGAATTTTGTCTCTTTCTCTACTTTACATGGCAAAGTGACTGTATCGAGAATGTGAACGCCAGCGCCCATTTGCTTCAAGAATTCCGTCGTAATCGGCTTATCTACACGCACCACGTATTCTTTCTCGTGGTTGTTACCTGCACGTAGGATTTTGTTTACGATATCGCCGTCATTGGTTAGGAAGATAAGGCCATCAGAAGGCTTATCTAGACGACCAATCGGGAAAATACGTTTGTGGTGGCCGATAAAGTCGACGATGTTGCCAGGAATATCACGCTCAGTCGTACAGGTGATACCTGTTGGTTTATTAAGAGCAATGTAAATCGGCTTCTCTTTTGAGCGAACAGGCTTATTGTCGATCTCAACATCATCACCTGGCAAGACTTTAGTACCCATTTCAGGGATCTTACCGTTAATAGTAACTCGGCCTGCATCAATGAGCTTATCGGCTTCGCGGCGTGAGCAAAAACCAGTTTCACTGATGTATTTATTAAGGCGTTTAGCTTGGGATTCTTGTGACATGATATTCTCTTAGCGTTTCACAACGGAAATATAGATAAACAAAAAGCAACCTTTGGATAGTTGCTTTGAGTTGGAATTCGTTAACTGACGCAATTTTAGCACTTGGTGTGAGTCTAGGCACGAAATATCGATCTTGATGCAAAATCGTTACTAGCTCATTTATCTATCTCAACCGATTAACTGGTGCGCTTTTGATGGCGCTCTCTGTTCTCTAGCTTTTTCTCATTACTCTTTCTGAGCATGACATAGACTGCGCCCGTACCGCCATGAAATTGCTGAGCAGAATGAACACATTGAACATCGTTGATTTGCGTAAGCCAATTTGCCAAGTAACTTTTCATCATTGCAGGTGGATTCGAACGCTCACCCTTACCGTGAACAATGATGACGGTACGAACATCCATTCTTAAACATTGACGCAAAAATGAAAGCACTTCGTTACGTGCGTCTTTCAGTGTTTTCCTATGAAGGTCGAGCTTGGCTTGAATAGGGTATTTTCCTAGGCGCAGCTTTTTGTATACGCCTTCTTGTACACCGTCTTTTTTATAAGCAACAACATCGTCTGGCTTGATCATTGGCGAATAGTCTAATGATAAGTAGTCTTTCTCGTCGTCAGACAGCCACATAGCGGCTTCACGCTTAGCAAGGTGAGATTCGGTGACTCGGTGTACTTTCTGGTGTTCAGCGGTGTCATGGTCGATACGTTTAACATCGCCCATCATTTCTTGGAATAGATCTAAGTCATCATCATGAGACATAGTGTGTATCTCAAGTTGGAGAAGGATAGGGTAAGTATACCTAAGTTGAGGTTAGGTTTAAAAATGAAAAAACCGGAGAAGACAATAAGTCTGCTCCGGTGCAAAGCGTTTTGACATTTACTTATAAAGTAAAAGAATACTTAAAAGTAAATGATTTAGGCAGAGCGATTCTAGTGAGGAGATTTTTCAGTCATAACTTTGTATATGAAGAAGCCTCCATAAAACATCATGAGACCCAGAGCCCCGAAGATTACTATCATTGAAGATAGTCCCACCGCATTACCAAATAGGAGATCTAGCCAAAAGTCCATGTGTATACCTCAAAGTTATATGACATGGCTTAGTGTATTAACAAGCATTATCAATTCACTGATCTGGATCAATTATGTTTCATAAGTTAAATACTTGTTGGTAACTGTGTGTTTTTCGTCACATCATGCTCGTTGTTGTATGTCTTTTGTTCGAACGATTCAAAATCGCAATAAATATGAGAAAAAGCCCTTGCGGATAAATTCAGAACCCGTATTATACGCTCCATCGACAGGCAATGAGCCAGTTAGATATCTCGGTGAATAGCGCAGCTTGGTAGCGCATCTGGTTTGGGACCAGAGGGTCGGGGGTTCGAATCCCTCTTCACCGACCACATTAGAAAAAGCCGTAGCAGAAATGCTACGGCTTTTTTGTATTTGGGATTTCTACATTCTAACTGCATTGACTGTTTATGGTTGAGGGCAGAGAGTTAGGTCTATTGGACAAACTCATTTGTCGCAACGTTGTTCTTAACCCAGATCAAAGCTTGTAAGCGATTCTTCACCTTGATTTTTTTAAACGTGTTGTGAAGGTGTGCTTTGACCGTATTCTCACTGACATAGAGGGTATCTGCTATCTGAGTGTTAGATGCTCCATCACCGAGTAACTTAATGATCTGCTGCTCGCGTTTGGTCAGCTTGAGGTAATAAGGACTGGTTTTCGCGCACTGCCTCTCTCTGTAGAAGCTAATGTACTGGTAAATGAGCTTTCTACTCATCCACATCTCGCCTTGCAAAATGCAGTTAAAGCCGGCCACGAGCTTTTCAAGCGTGTCCGACGTATAAAAAATGCCGACAAGATACTGCCATTTAAGCATTTCAGAGTGCGGGAAATCGCCTGGTGTATTGAGTAGCACTTCATGGACATCACTTGCTACGTCATCTCTGAGCTCCTGGTATTTCTCAATGTATTGCTTACTCATTGTCGGGAAATCAATAATAATCAGAACTAAGTCATCGTTTTTTAGGGATTTAGCACTGAGCCTTTCCGGTGATATGAGTTTTATGTTCAGGTTAACTTTCTGTTCTATAGACTCTTTTAGTAGTATCGATTGTAAATTGTTCTCCGCAAGTAAAATGGTGTTATGAGCCTCCAGTTTAGCCATGTGGAACTCCTTTTCTTAACTCATTACTTGAACTTTAGGTGTTTTAGTTTAAAGCACGTATTGTTATTTTGCTAATTTTTAAAGCTAATTATTCATCAAATTTATGAAATTAATTTAATAGTATTGTCGAAGGTAAAATAATACTTAAGTAGAAAGAGGGAATTACCGAGATTTATGGTTTTATTTTATTGATTGTACAGTCTTTATGAATTTTCCAGATCCCCTTGTTTGGGTGAAGTTTTATAGTGGCAGGAAACTGATTTATATTAATAATCAACGTTGTAATACCACTATTCGTATTCTGGTTGAAATTAGAGTTGGTGTTCGTACTCAACGTTAATGAAGATGCCACACTGTTATTTATGGTCAGAATAAGACTTTTATTTTTTATCAGGCACTGTACTGAATTTAAATCAGAAGAAAATCCATTAAAATGGAAAGAAATAAATAAAACGGCGATCAACGCCGTTTTAATATATGCACTCTTTATCATATTAATTCTGATAAATTATACCGACATTACCAATTGCGCCATTACCTGAAACGAGAGCAGTATCATAAGAGGTTTGTTCAATCATAAATTGGTTTGAACTGCTGTTTGTTAAGCTAACAATGGCATCTGAATGAGATCCTGTTTGTAACGTGAATACTCGGTTATCGCTACTGCTCACGAGATCGATATCGACATAGTTATCGTCGCCACCACCAACATCGGTGTTGACTATCGTTTGAACATAGTTATTATCGCCGCTGATATCGATGTCTACATCATTATTATCAACACTCGCGTTACTAAACTCGGTATAGGTTGTATTGGAGTTACCAGAGACATTCACATCAGCTTCATTGTAGTCAGCACCACCTAGAGCATTGACGACAGAGATGTTCTCGTTACCCACTTGTGTAACTCGTAAATCATTGCTTCGACCATAAGGTTGAACTGTAATTTGGGCTTGGTTACTAACACCATCTTGATCAACCCAGGCGTTGTTGTTTACATAGCGTAACTTAACGTGAGCTTCATTGAGATTGCCATCTTGTTGAACCACTACGTCAGAGTTATAGCTAGCATGTGTGTCAACTAGTGCAACATGCCCATCAGTAACACCAGACGTGTTCTGGTTAATGGTGACATTGGCATTATCGCCACTACCCATTTGCCAAACGGCAGTATTATCCATCGCTAAAGGTTGAATACCGGCTACTGTCGATGATATGCCAAGATCGGTTGTTCCTTCTATTGTCCCCAACGCTGGCTCAGAGGCTGGAAAAGGAGCAGGTAAATTATCTGCGTATGCTGCATTAAAGCTCAGAATAGCACCGACTATAATTCCAATTTGTGTAACTTTCATAAGTTGTATCCTTATACATTTCCATGTCGACTATGTTGTTACTTCATCGAGAAGCAACGGTGAATCAAGCTTTCCATACTGCGCGCTAATTGGCTTGATTGATGTGAATTCTCATTGAGCTAGACGCTTTCACTAAAGCAAAGTCGTTGCCGTCTTGAGAAATTCCTAAATTACTTCTTCCAGAACCAACCAAATAAGCAGTATTGCCATTGCCTTTTTGGTCAATGCTCAGCTGACTACTCTGTCTTGAGAAGTTAGCTTGTCCGATAACTGCTAAATTGTTATTCCCGTCTTGGGAAATAAGCGCTTCAGAATTTACTCCGAGTTGCCCAATTGCGGCATCGTTATTTGAACCATTCTGGTCTATTAAGGCGGTATTATTGCGCCCTGTTTGACCAATGTATGCGGAGTTAGAACTTCCGCTTTGCGTTATCTTCGCTCTGTTGTTCGCGGTAATACCAGGACTGCGTTGCTTTATTATTGCTATTGAATCAGTAGCATTAGATATATTTAATTCTGAATAATTATCTAAATCTCCAGAAGAGAAGCTTTCTAAATAATTATAATCATTGACTATATCTTGATTAACATTATGTAAAAAATCCCCTTCTATATCTGACGCGATAGCATTATTAAAACCTCCTGATAAAAAATATAAACAAGTTAAGCTGATAAGTGATGTTTTCCCAATTACCATCATCTTTACCTTAAAGTGTTCGTGATTATGATCCCTACGAAAATAAACTGCGTAGGGAATGAGTGAACCTTTGTCTTATCGAAATCCTAGGCCTTGAATTTACGAACAGCTATAAACTTAAAGTTGAAAATATTTAGTTGTTCATATGAAATTTAATTAGTATTTGACCGAATCCTACCAACCTTAGTTAATCAATTCCCTTCAGTAATTAATTCGAAAGTTTATATATGCCACTGTAAGCATGAATTACGCTTTATTCAGTTTCAACGAATCACATTCTCATTTTGTAAATAGACTTTGAATGGGAGCACATATGAAAATCAAGCTGCTTACAATAACTCTGCTTTCCTTTGCTCTTCATGCAGAAGAAAAGAGTCATGGTCTTGAAAATGCTGCTCCTTTAGAAAATGGACAAAAACTTGAGGACTCGACAAATAATCTTAAGGAAAAATTCAATGACTTCAGTGAAGTCGATGGAATCATTGTGGACAGAACCATTACGCGGTTGGGAGAGGATTTCTATTTTTTCTTCTCGCAATCGCTCAATGATAGTTATCCCGACCTTAAGGAAAATTTGACGGTAAAAGAAAGGCCAACGGCGTTATCAGGAAGCATCATAGAGGTTCAACACTCTAGAAAACCGATCTTCCGTACGGCGTTGTCCCCTGGTCGTAGACAAGCGAAAGAACGCGCTGCCGATGCAACACGAGTGGTTGGGAATTACATCATCCGATGGCAAGCGGAACGGATCTTTCAGGACACTTACGATCTAGACCATGATGAATTTTAAGGAGCCAAGGATGTCGATATGTTTCAGAAAGGCTGTGCTTATTGTGTTGCTCGCTTCGCCTTCGGTTTACTCGAGCGAGTTAGTTTACACGCCCGTAAACCCAAGTTTTGGCGGAAATGCTTTAAACAGCTCTCACCTTTTTAATCACGCTAATGCCATCAATGATTTTGAAGACCCTAATGCTAGGGATATTTTTGATGAACAAGAGTCTGCGTTAGATCGCCTAGCTTCGAGTTTAGAGTCCCGTTTAATTAGCCAATTGCTTGCTGACGTGGGTAATGGAAATACAGGGCAGTTAGAAACAGATGACTTTTTCCTCAATATTGTTGACGACTCCGGGACCTTACTCGTTCAAATCGTCGATAAAGCGACAGGGGAATCAACAGAAATCAGTGTTTCGGGACTAAACCCAGACCTCTAATCACAAGGATTGTGTTATGAAATCGATCATTATCGTCTTCTTGACCTTTGTGTTGGGAGGGTGCACTTACTCTATGCAAATTCCAGAGACTTCTGAAACGCCAAAACTGATGCCGAGAGGATCGACTTATACCGATCTCATCTCATTACCTCAGCCTCGCGGCAAAATATTGGTCTCAGTTTATGACTTTAGAGATCAAACAGGCCAATACAAGCCTCAGCCAAACAGTAACTTTTCCACAGCAGTGCCACAGGGTGGGACGTCTTTATTGACGACAGCACTTATCGACTCTCAGTGGTTTGTACCTCTGGAGCGTGAAGGGCTCCAAAACTTATTGACTGAACGTAAGATCATTCGAGCGGCTCAGAAAAAAGATAAGGTCGTAAATAATCATGGGGCAGACTTGTCGTCTTTGAGTTCCGCTAACATCGTCATCGAAGGCGGGATTGTGGCTTATGACTCGAATATCGTGACAGGCGGTGCGGGTGCTAAGTATCTTGGGATCGGTGGTTCTGGACAATATAGAACGGATCAAGTCACTGTGAATTTAAGAGCGGTTGACGTTAGAACCGGGCAAGTTCTATTGAGTGTCACCACCACTAAAACTATCTCTTCACACGAGATTGGGTTCGGCGCATTTCGATTTGTTGATTACAAAGAACTGTTGGAAGTTGAAATGGGCTATAGCCAAAATGAACCGGTCAATATTGCTGTGATGTCTGCTATTGATGCCGCGGTGATTCATTTGATTGTGAAAGGAATGAAGCGTGGAATGTGGTCGCCGGGCGATCCGAATGCATTAGAAAATCCGATTATCGCACGTTATTCCGAAGCGAGTACAGACATACTTTAAGCTACCGAGTAAGCAGCAAAATAGGGCTATGCGGAAAACGGACCTTTCCCTTAGCCCTGTTTTTTTCTTCAAGCAACTCAATGATCAATTCACATCACACGTAATATCTTTTATCGGTGTTTCCGAGGTAACAAAACAAACATACGCTTCCGCTGGCTTATTCGGGCCTATTCGAATGTAACCTGCCTTTATTTCATCTTCATCAAACGTCACCGAGTGAGAGCTTCCCGTTTGGTTGTCGTAAAAGTTTGCTTCAAAATTGTTGTTCATTTGGCTTGCGATACGGTTTCGTGTTGTAGATGTTGTGAACGTAATATTGGCGCAGCGCATCGGTGGTTTCTCTGTAATCAAAAACTGTCCGCTTTCTTTATCTAATACACCGCCTTTGGTATCCGGTTGTATGTCTATCGCCTGAAACTGTTCGATGGTGCATGTTTCTTTGGCTGAGGCTATTGAGGGCATCAGCATCGTGAGGGCTAAAGGGAAAGCAAAAAGTACTGGTTTCATTAGAACAACGCCATAGGTAAAAAGAGCGAAAGATAATAGCACTGCAATGGTGCTATTAAATGTAAAGATTCTGTTATTAAGGAAATGCTTTTATAACGAAAACAAAATGAGGTTGAGCATCGTTAGCTTTTTTAGCTAGTCTCAAATTGACATTGGGCTGATTGGCTTTGTGATTGCTGAATGACACTGAAGCCTTTCTTTTCTAATAACTGTATAAGGTTACCTTCTCCAATTAGGTGCAAGGTACCAACTACTATCATGTAGTTCCCTTTAGTCTTAAGCTTCCAATCATTGGAGGATAGTTTGTTTGCCCAGTCTATGTTGCGATCGGTTAAGAATGCTTTCTCAAGTTCAGGCGACATCTCTGACAGTTCTGAGAAGGCTTCCAGCTTCGCTAAATCACCCGCTTTCCAGCTTTCAATGAGGCAATGTACAACACGGTCCGTTTGGTCAAATTCTTCTAGGCTACTGACTAACCATTCCTTACCGTCGTCCTTTTGTTTTGTCATCAGGTCTATTTGGAATTGCAGAGGCTCCAAACTGATAACCGGAACATCTTGGGTAGTCGCTTTGTTCGCTAGCGTCGCATCAACGCCGCTGGCGGAGCCATAACCAAGGTTTTTTAACTGCTGCATTTGTATGGAGAGAGAAGTTGCCCAAGGCGGTGAACTAAGCAGCTGTTGCGTCGGCATGCCCAATGATTTTGATATGTCGGTTAATAATTGCAGCTGTTCTGTATTGAGTACATCGGCAGTCGTTAGTTTGTTGCGGGGATATAAAACGCCATCAGACTTTCTGATATCCGTTTCGATAATTAAGCCATCACTGTTTTTTAGCGCGTCGGTGATCGCCGAAGGAAGGGGGTACATACTCTCGTCTCCAACGTGCACTGAACCTAAGATAGTGAGTGTCAGATCATCCTTTTGTGCTTGCCAATAAAGGGGCTCGGCGACCGCTTGCCTAGCTGAAAAAGCGAGAACGAATAAAACCATGTACCAGAGTGGACGCAAAGGGAGCTCCTTAAGGAAGTATTAAACTCGTTAAAATCGATTTTGACGGTGTTTTTTAACGGTTTTTTTTGAGAACAATGTCACGTTGTTTGTACGAAAAGTATAATAATACGCTGAAACTCTAAATCCTTTCTGACTACCAATGACACGATTTTATGAAATCGGTAAAAAAGATTGTGATTCATTTCTCAAATTTTACGTCAAAATTAAAATGACGGAAGTGCCGTTGCTTGTAACTTGATGATTTTATTTAAATTAAATTTATAAAAATTTTTGAGATTTGAAGCCGATCACTTTATTAGCTCGATTTAATTCACGGTAAAAAATAAGCCCATATAGTTTATCTAACTTTCGAAGCGCTCCATTTTGCTTCTTACTCAATTTTTAATTTATGGGTGAATACGATGTTGAAGAGAAACTTACTATCTGTAGCGGTATTGGCTGGCCTAACAGGTTGTGCAGTAACGCAAGCACCAGAACAAAAAGTAGTGAATGCACTGGCTGATAATCTTGATGTTCAGTACGAAATTCTAACTAATCATGGTGCGAATGAAGGCTTGGCTTGTCAGGACCTAGGTGCTGAATGGGCGTCATGTAATAAAGTGAACATGACGCTAACCAATGACGGTGAAGCGATTGACTCTAAAGATTGGAGCATCTACTTCCACAGTATTCGTCTTATTTTAGATGTTGATAATGAGCAATTTAAGATCACTCGCGTTACTGGTGACCTTCACAAGCTAGAACCTACTGAAAAATTTGACGGCTTTGCGGCTGGTGAAGAAGTGGTTCTTCCGTTAACGAGTGAATACTGGCAACTGTTTGAAACTGACTTTATGCCAGGTGCATTCGTGACGGCGCCAAACGCAGAACCTAAGATGATTGCATCATTGAATACAGAAGATGTTGCATCGTTCGTAACTGGTCTAAAGGGTAATAACCTTAAGCGTACGCCTGATGATAATAACGTAATGGCGACAGCGGTGACGCGTTTTGAAAAGAATGCTGATCTAGCAACGCAAGACGTATCAACTACTTTACTACCAACGCCAATGTCGGTAGAAGCCGGTGAAGGTTCAGTTAGCATTGCTGGTGGTATTGCCCTACCTAAAGACGCATTCGACGCTGAGCAATTCGCAGCAATTGAAGAACGTGCAGATGTGGTAAACGTAGATGTGAGTGGCGACCTACCTGTGAGTGTCGCTGTTGTTCCTACTCAGTTTACGGGTGATTTAGCGAAATCTGGCGCTTATGAACTAAGCATCTCGGAAGAGGGGATTGCAATTAAAGCGTTTGATAAAACGGGTGCTTTCTACGCAGTTCAGTCTATTTTTGGCCTAATAGATAGTCAGAACGCTGAATCATTACCACAACTGTCAATTAAAGATGCGCCGCGCTTTGATTATCGTGGTGTGATGGTGGACGTTGCTCGAAACTTCCACTCAAAAGATGCCATCCTAGCAACGCTAGATCAAATGGCGGCATACAAGATGAATAAACTGCACCTTCACCTAACGGATGATGAAGGTTGGCGTTTAGAAATTCCAGGTTTACCAGAGCTAACGGATGTAGGGTCTAATCGTTGTTTTGATTTGGATGAACAAAGCTGCTTACTGCCTCAGCTAGGTTCTGGTCCAACAACAGACAACTTTGGCTCTGGTTTCTTTAGTAAAGCGGATTACGTCGAGATCCTAAGCTACGCTAAAGCGCGCAGCATCGAAGTTATCCCTGAAATTGATATGCCAGCACACGCTCGTTCAGCTGTGGTATCAATGGAAGCGCGTTACACTCGTCTCATGGCGGAAGGCAAAGAAGCAGAAGCGAACGAATACCGCTTGATGGATCCGCAAGATACATCGAATGTAACCACGGTTCAGTTCTACGATAAGCAAAGCTTCATTAACCCATGTATGGAGTCATCAACTCACTTCGTCGATAAAGTAATCTCTGAAGTGGCGGCAATGCACCAAGAAGCGGGCGTACCGCTAACGACTTGGCACTTCGGCGGCGATGAAGCGAAAAACATCAAGTTAGGCGCAGGCTTACAAGATATTAATGCAGAAGATAAAGTGGCTTGGAAAGGCAACATCGATTTGTCTAAGCAAGATAAGCCGTTCCAACAATCACCACAATGTCAGTCATTGATCGCTGATGGTACTGTAAGCGATTTCGGTCATCTACCAAGCCACTTCGCAGAACAGGTTTCTAAGATTGTTGCTGAGAAGGGTATTCCCCACTTCCAAGCATGGCAAGATGGTCTGAAATACAGCGAAGGCGAGGAAGCATTTGCGACCGAAAGTACACGCGTGAACTTCTGGGACGTTCTTTACTGGGGCGGAACTTCATCAGTATACGATTGGTCAGCAAAAGGGTATGACGTGATTGTCTCTAACCCAGACTACGTATACATGGATATGCCATACGAAGTTGATGCAGCTGAGCGTGGTTACTACTGGGCAACACGTGCAACCGATACTCGTAAGATGTTTGGCTTCGCACCAGAAAACATGCCACAAAACGCAGAAACATCATTAGACCGTGATGGCAATGGTTTTACTGGTAAAGGTGAGGTTGAAGCGAAACCTTTCTACGGTCTGTCAGCTCAACTTTGGTCAGAAACAGTACGTACTGACGAGCAATATGAATACATGGTGTTCCCTCGCGTATTGGCAGCAGCAGAGCGCGCATGGCACCGAGCAGATTGGGAAAACGACTACAAGGTTGGTGTTGAATACTCTCAAGAAACTAACTTAGTGAATAAGCAAGCGTTGAACAGCGACTTTAATCGCTTCGCGAATATTCTTGGTCAACGTGAGCTAGCTAAGCTAGAAAAAGCGGGTATTGATTACCGACTACCAGTTCCAGGTGCGAAGGTTGTTGACGGTAAGCTAGCGATGAACGTTCAATTCCCAGGTGTAGAGCTGCAATACTCTGCTGATGGCGAAAACTGGCTAACATACGATGAGCAACAACGTCCATCAGTTTCTGGTGAGACTTACATCCGCTCTATTTCAGAAAGTGGTGAGAAAGTAAGTCGAGTGACCTCAGTTAAATAATCGATAAGCACTATTAGTAGAAGAGCTCCTGACCTTTATCTTATTCAAGATAAAACGGGAGCTCTTTTTGTTTACTGCGAATTAGGTGCATATCCAAAACTGAAACATATAGAAATCGCCTTTGGTCATATCATCAACAATGCACATAAGGTGACTTTAATCCCAAAAGTGACGCGCTTCTCATTATTCTCTTCAAAAAAAAAGCCCCCTGTAAAAAACTCTAAATCAGATGTGATTCAACTATCTAGATTTAATTTTTCTTCGTGAAATAACGTGATCCCGATCTGTATATTTTTCCATCTTAAGTTTTTTATCAATTTTTATGTTTTTAAGTTGTTGATTTTAAGGTTTTAAATAACTTGTCTTTTTTTGATAGTGAGAGGGATCACTCTGCTGTCCCTTTTATTTTTAAACGCGAATTAATTCGAGCAACATAGATTTCATGCCAGGGAGGCTACCAACTACTCAAGCGGTGAAGGTGAATGATGTACCGAAGATGTGCCGCTGAAAAAATTAAACTAAGGCAGTTTACTATGAAAAAAATTATCGCTCTAAGTGCTCTTTCTCTTGCTTTCGCTTCTAGTGCTTTTGCTGGTTCTTCTTACGTAACGGGTAACATCCAAATTCATGACGATGGCCGTATCCACGGTTCTGACATGACTTCTACGCTAGAAGCTGGTCACACGTTTGATAACACTCTAGGCGGTTTCACGGTTTATTCTGAGTTTGATGGTATCCAACTGGGCAAACTTGAATCTGAAAATGGCGGTGCAGGTAATACTACTCCAGGCATCACTGTAGGTGGTGAGCAATCTTTCAACATCACTGACAACCTATGGGTTGCTGCGGGTTACCAACATCTATTCTCTGCGGGTGAAAGCATTCAGTTCCGTCCACTAGTTAAGATCGGTTACAACTTCGACAACGGCATCTCTATTAGTAACCGTACTCGTGCACACATCGATGATACTTCAGCTAATGCTGACACAGACTACCGCATGGATAACCGCATTGCTTACACAGTGAATGCTGACCTAGCGCTTAGCTACAACAACGTATACATGATTGATGCTGAAGCGATGGACCACGAGTTACGTGCAACATGGACTCGTCAAGGTGTTCAACCTTACTTTGAATTCCGTAGCCAAGCTAACGGTGTAGATTTCGCAAACGGCGATTCTAAGCAGAACAACGCATTCGTATTCGGTGCTTCTTACGGCTTCTAAGCTGATTCGCTTGGTTGCTTAGTCTATTAGATTATTAGCCGAGTGAGCTTCTTCGCTAAATAGCTTTTTGCTAAATAGCTTGCTAGCTAATTAGCGAGGGGAACATAGCGGTACTAACAGCCCGGTTGGTGCCGCGACAAGATTTGCTTTACTGTCCAAAAGCAAAGAGCCTAGCAAGTAAACCACAGTCTTGGGTTTACTGAATGCTAGGCTCTATTTTTATGACTTCTTTTTATTGCTGTGTGTTGGTCTGTTTAGGTTCTATTTTCCGTTGTAGTGACGGTATTCAAACACCTGACCTTTTTCATTAAACGCATACACAGAATACTCGTCTTTCTTATCGCCATACTCCATGCCTGGCGAACCCATTGGCATACCCGGAACCGCTAAACCAATCGCATTACGTGGTGGGTTTTCTAGAAAGGCTTTAATGTCATCTGCTGGAATGTGTCCTTCAAATACGTAACCGTCGATCTCTGCAGTGTGGCAAGAGGCTAACTCCTGTGTTACCCCTAACTTCTGCTTGATTGGGTTCATATCATCGTGGAGCTTCTCAGTAACATCGAACCCAGCATCTCGCATATGTTCTGTCCATTCAGTGCAGCAGCCGCAATATGGAGATTTATGGTTTAGCACATCAGTAGCCAAAGCCTGTCCTGAAATTGCAGCGAGTGCAGTAAGAGTCATAATTTTACGAATCATGGTTAACCTCATGAATATGGTTTTTGTTGATATTAGAATGAGTGGGTTTGAACAGTCTTAATCTGTTGGCATTGCTGACTACGGTGATTGATGACATCGCCATCGCAGCGCCTGCAACGACAGGGCTAAGTAAAAATCCAAAGAATGGGTAGAGCACACCAGCCGCAATTGGAATACCAAGTGAATTATAGATAAAGGCACCAAACAGGTTTTGCTTCATGTTTCTCACGGTCGCTTGGGAAAGCTCAATCGCGTTACTGACAGACAGTGGCGACGAGTTGAGTAGCGTCATTTGCGCACTTTCAATCGCGACATCACTGCCACTGCCCATTGCTATGCCTATATCTGCTTGAGCAAGTGCAGGCGCGTCGTTAATACCGTCTCCGACCATGGCAACACTCTTATATTGCTGTTGCAGCTGAACAATGTGTTGAGCTTTCTGCTCTGGAAGCACTTCTGAAATCACTTCGTCGATACCGACGTTTTTACCTATCGCTTGAGCTACAGAGTCGTTGTCGCCCGTTAATAGCACAGTGTGAATTCCGGCGGATTTTAGTTGAGCAATAGCTTGTTTGCTATCTATTTTTAATGCGTCTGAAATGCCTAATATGCCTTCCAGTTTTTGGTCGATGACGACGAAGATTGGCGTCCATGCTTGTGCGCGGCAAAGTTCAATAAAGTCACTACCTATTTGAGTATCAACACCGAGTTGGGTTAGGTATTTAAGAGAGCCGACTTGGATGTGTTTTCCGTTAATGTTGGCTTGTACGCCAAGGCCGCGGCGGTTTTCAAATTCGCTGTGTGGGAGTACTGAAACTTCCAAGCTCTCTGCATATTGGCAAACGGCTTTGGCGAGTGGGTGCTCAGATCCTACTTCCACTGAATAAGCGTAAGCCAGTAATTCCCGTTCCGTTAGATTAGGGTAAAAGGCCTGTTGAACGGTTGGTTTTCCTTGGGTCAATGTGCCTGTTTTATCAAACACAACAGCATCGATTTTGCTAGCTGATTGCAATACATCGGCGTCTTTGATTAGAACGCCAAACTCAGCCGCTTTACCGACACCGACAGTAATAGAGAGTGGGGTCGCGAGACCTAATGCACATGGGCAAGCGATGATCAGCACGGTCGTCGATACGACAAGCATGTAGCTTGCACTTGGTTGTGGGCCAACAAAAAACCAAACTAAGGCGGCAATGGCAGCGATCGCGACTACAACAGGAACGAAAACAGCAGAGATAGAGTCGGCAAGCTTGGCAATTGCAGGTTTACTGCTTTGTGCTTGGCGAACCATCTGGATAATGCGAGCCAACATAGTGCTTGAGCCAATTCCTGTCGCTTCAATAATTAAGCTGCCGTCACCATTAATGGTACCTGCAGAAACGCCATCATTAACTGATTTTACGTTGGGAAGCGGCTCACCAGTCAGCATCGATTCATCGATATAAGATTCACCCGAAACCACGACACCATCGACAGGGACTTTTTCTCCCGGCTTTACTCGAACTTGCATGCCAACTTGGATGGCCTCTACGGCGATGGTTTGCTCTTTGCCATCGACGATAACCATCGCTTTTTGAGGCTGTAAATTAATCAGTGCCTGTAGCGATTTTGTAGTGCGAGCTTTGGCTTTGGCCTCGATGTAGTGACCCAAAGAAATAAGGCCAATGATCATCGCGCTCGCCTCAAAGTAGACGTGGCGAGAAGCTTCAGGGAACCATGATGGAATGAGCACAACCAACATTGAGTAGAACCATGCTGCGCCTGTACCCAAAGCTACTAGCGTGTCCATGGTCGCGCGTTTATGCATCAAGGATTGCCAAGCATTGGTGAAGAAGCTGCGTCCAGAAGTGGCTAACAACACTAAACAAACCACACCAATGAATCCCCAAGCCAGTTGGTCGTTAAATGTAGTAATGGTCATGCTGCCGCCGAACACGCCCCATGCCATTAGCGGTGCACCGATTACCAACGCGCTTACTGAGTTTCTAAGGAAGGCTTGTTGAGTACGAAGTTGTTGCTCTTGCTGTTTTTGTTGTTGTGTTGCCGCATCATCAACAAACTCGGCGCCATACCCCGCAGCTTTGACTGATTCGATGAGCTTGTTTTCAATGAGATCACGTGTTTTGGAGGTGAAAACCAAGGCAGTTTGTTCGGCAAGGTTGATCTGAGCTTGGTCGACAAACTCATTCTTTTTCAGTGCTTTCTCTACCGAAGAGACACAACTCGCACAAGTCATCCCCTCAAGAACAAGGTGATAGGTATATTGGCTAGCTGCGGTTTTATCTTCACTCTTTTTATCTGCTTGTTCGTCTTCTAAATCTGAACTC
Organism: Vibrio sp. 10N.247.311.13; assembly: GCF_041467595.1. Taxonomy (NCBI): domain Bacteria; kingdom Pseudomonadati; phylum Pseudomonadota; class Gammaproteobacteria; order Vibrionales; family Vibrionaceae; genus Vibrio; species Vibrio sp. 10N.247.311.13. Next base: position 29,479 of record NZ_JBFSUX010000041.1, read on the forward strand.
GATGAAAGGTCATTCGTTTCTGAGTAGGGAGCTGCGTGGTAACCCAGGCTTTCGACCAGCTTAATCACCTCAGACTCAGAAAGCAGAGTAACCAGTGATAATTCCTGTTTGCTGACTTCTAGGTTTAAGGCTTGCTCAGTTTGTTCAAGCGCTTTAGTCAGTTTGCTCACACACTTGCCGCAACTCAGACCGGATAGCGAAAGGTGCAGCTGATTACCCATAGAATAGCCAAGCGTTGCTAACTGTTCGTTGAGCTGAATGTAACTAAATGGAGTCGAAATATCGATGTAGGTCGGCGATATGTCATTAATCATCGTGCTGTCGAGATCGCTAAACAGTGTGCGAACTTTCTTCGCGCAACCCATGCAATTTAGGCCGTTGAGCGCCGTTGTGTAGTAGTTCATATCGATACTCCAATTCTCATCTACGCCTAACATAAACCTTCCCGTAAGGGTAAGGTCAAACATAAATTCAAGAATTTGATCTTGGTGGAGTGCTAGCTGGTGGTTTCAGTTTGGAATGGAAGAGGGAAATTAAGAATGTGCGGCTATAATCTACTTGCTAAGACTATCTATTTACGACTTTAAGGGCGTAATTGGCCTTTCAATAACGGCTTTCGTACAACAACAGCGCATTAATCATTCACTACTGATTGTAGATTTAAGCGGTGGTGATAAAATAGCGCCCAAAATTTAGTGATGTTTGACTATTGCAGGCCTTGTAATGGCGAGCACTAAAAGAATCACCTACATAATCAAGGTATTTAAATGACGGTTAAAACTCGTTTTGCTCCTAGCCCAACTGGCTATCTTCACGTTGGTGGTGCACGTACTGCACTTTACTCTTGGCTATTCGCTAAAAACCAAGGCGGTGAATTCGTTCTACGTATCGAAGACACAGACCTTGAGCGTAACTCTCAAGAAGCGGTTGATGCAATTCTAGAAGGCATGCAATGGATGGGTATGGAATGGGACGAAGGTCCTTACTACCAATCTAAGCGTTTTGACCGTTACAACGAAATGGTTGATAAGCTACTTGCTGAAGACAAAGCATTCAAATGCTACGCGTCTAAAGAACTGCTTGATGAAATTCGTGCAGAGCAAGAAGAAAACAAAGAGATGGCTCGTTACGATGCTAACCACCCTAAAATTGTTGCAGCAAACGAAGCAGCAAAAGAAGGTGATGCATGCGTTATCCGTTTCCGTAACCCTAAAGAAGGCAGCGTAGTATTTGATGACCAAATCCGTGGTCGCATTGAAATTTCTAACAGCCAACTTGATGACCTAATCATTCGTCGTACAGACGGCGCTCCAACTTACAACTTCGTAGTTGTAGTGGATGACTGGGATATGGGTATCACACACGTTGTTCGTGGTGAAGACCACATCAACAACACACCTCGTCAAATCAACATCTATGAAGCACTAGGCGCGCCAGTTCCAACGTTCGCTCACTGTGCAATGATTCTTGGTGATGACGGTGCGAAACTTTCTAAGCGTCACGGTGCTGTTTCTGTAATGCAATACCGCGATGAAGGTTACCTACCAAATGCATTAAACAACTATCTAGTTCGTTTAGGCTGGTCTCACGGTGACCAAGAGATCTTCTCTCAAGAAGAGATGATTGAATTCTTCAGCCTGAAGGCTATCAGCAAGTCTGCTTCTGCATTCAACACTGATAAGCTACTTTGGTTGAACAACCACTACATCAAGACATCTGAGCCTGAGTACGTTGCAAAATACCTGCAATGGCACCTAGACGCACAGAAGATCGATACAACAAACGGTCCAGCTATCACTGAAGTGATCAAGCTAGTTGGCGAGCGTTGTAACACGCTTATCGAACTTGCTGAGCAATCTCGTTACTTCTACGAAGATTTCTCTGAGTTTGAAGCTGGCGCAGCGAAGAAGCACCTACGTGGTGTTGCTAAAGGCCCACTAGAGCTTGCGCTTGCTAAGGTTGAAGCGCTTGAAGATTTCACGACTGCAAACATCAAAGACGGTGTTATCGCAGCAGTATGTGAAGAGCTAGAGATCGGCATGGGTAAAATCGGTATGCCACTTCGCGTAGCAGTAACAGGCGGCGGTCAGTCTCCTTCTGTTGATGCAGTGATGGAGCTTGTTGGTAAAGAGCGCGTAATCGCTCGCATCAAGATGGCTCTTGAGTTCATTGCTGAGCGTGAAGCTAACGCTTAATCCTATTTCTCTTGTTTGAGATAGAATGTACTTGAGATAGAACGATCATCAGCCGACAGCTTAATTCGCTGTCGGCTTTTTATTGTTTAATGAAAATACGGTCAACGTATTTTAGGACGAGACAGTTATAGCAAGTCTTGAGCTTTTGCTAAAACACTGAGTTTTGGGAATATATTTTGGCAGCTGTGCTGGTGGTTCATCGGGTTCATATCTGCAATCGCATCTTCGACAATCACCACGTTATAACCCAGTTCAAATGCTTGTCTAGCCGTTGATTCGACCCCAATACTTGTTGCTACCCCGGTCAGATAAATATCCGTAATACCTTGCTCACAAAGCTGCTTCTGCAAATCTGTGTTGGTAAATGCACCCCAGGAATATTTGGTTAGATAGCGATAATTAGGGTTTAGGCGCAGGCTTTCGATGACCTCTCCCCATACGATCTTTGATGCGTCAGGCTGAGCCGCTTTATTTTGCAGTTCCGTTCGGCCTTGTGGACGACCGGCTACATTAACAATAATTACGGGTAAATCAGCATCATCAAATGCATCGCAGAGAGCAAGGCTGTTCTCTATGATCGGTCGGGACACGGTTTCCGGTAATTGATCAACGATACCTTGTTGCAGGTCGATAACGACAAGCGCAGAGCATTTACTCATTTTCATTACTTTATGCCTTAGTGGTCTTTGTGTGAGGTTATAGTGGTTAACTTTTACGGTGTATTAAGCGGGTGTAAAAGCGGATGAAAGCCAGTGCAACCATCATATAAATGAGTAGGTTCAAAGGGGTAGTGACGTCATAAACAGGCACAAGTTGCGTTGCGCTCATGGTAATCATTACTAATAGGTTGCCCCCGAGAACTCGATAGACCATCCACTGATTACCAGCGAACAGGCGATACACCGTAAAGACATTAACAAAGTAAAATGCCATTAATTGCCATACTTCGGTCATCGAAGGTAACAGCATAACATACTGAATGAGGAACAGTGACCCAAAGGCTAAGTAGCCAATGGTCCAGTGCTTTATCATTTGCCTAGGCATGTTGCTTAATATCAAGGCGCAAATGGCACTGTTAATGATGAACAGACTTCCCGATGATATTGGTAGATATATCCAGACTAGAATTGCTGAGATGAAGCTCATTGTGCCGACTAACGTATTGCTTAATCGTTGCTGGCTGTTGTCAAGTAATCGGGCAAATAAGCGCTTTTTCTTAAAGTTACCCTGGTAGAATTGTTTGACTGTCTCTGGAAAAGGGGGCTTGTAATCGACATTAACCGATGATGCTTCAATAAAAGCCATAGCCTGGTTAAGTATCGAAAAATCATTGTGATCAACCCCTTGATCATGGGCGTTTTGCAGTAACTGTTTGGCAACCCAGATTGCTTGAGTTTGCTGTTGATGCTTCCACTGCTTTCTGGCAGGCATACGGCCATGCAAATCGGGCAGGCGCATCAGATCGTTTAGCGCTTTGAAGGTCGGGCTTTCAATATTTAACTCGCAGCTCGTGTGTAACTGGAAACGCTGCGCTGAGTCATTGTAAGCGAGTGAATGAATGAGGGGAGACATCGCCTCTAAAACAACACTGACTTCGTTGTTAAAGCGTGTGTCATCATCCTCAGGCCAAACCACGCTATAGATGGTCGTATAGACCACGAAGCCAAGCAGGGTTTCTTGCAGCCTTAGTACCGCAATATTAAATGTAGCTACACCATCAAAGCTGCCAGATATCGCCAGCAGGATGCAGACAATAAATGCCGTAATGTAAGCATAGCCGATGACCGGATCGGAACCCATGTATATACAAATTGCGAGTAACAGTGCGATGTTTGCTAAAAAATAATATCGATCTTGCCCAAAAACAGCGATTAACCAAAGCCCGACAAACGCGCCACAAAGCGTCCCCAACAATCTGAGAATGCCTTTTTTCTTGCCAGCAGTAATAGTATCAGTGATGGCCAATATATTGACCACGATAGCCGCCCAGTAAGGCTTCTCAAGGTTAAAATACAACGCAAGGTAGATAGCTAAACAAAATGCTAGGGCAACCTTTATGGCATTCTTGGCTGGAGTGCTCAGTGACTTTATAATGAGTAGCATAGTGGGGTTTAGCGGCAGAGGGATCGAATACGAGGATATTGCCTGATCTTTTGGTCAGCCTAAACTCTAGTTTGAAGGCCTTGATCCATCAAATATAGCAACTCTATTGCATCGTTTAACATTCAGGGGGAGGGGGGCGATCAGTCACTCTACTTATACGATATTGTTCGATGCTGATAATGATCGATAGATCTTCTAATAGTTAATAGCGATAGAACATCAGGTTTATCGTTCTTCTAAGCTGGCTAGTTGTTCCGATTATTTTAGGTTCATCGCGGCTTTCCGGGGAAAGCCGCTTTTATCTTCAAGAAGAAGTAGTCGGTATCTCGATACCCATACCCCATTCGCTTGATTAGCTTTATCTTGTTGTTTATCCCTTCTAGGGTGCAGGTGTTTAGCGGATAACTTGCCGATGCGATAATACCGTGAAGATAAGGACTCAGTTTTCGTGCGAACTCTTTCAATGGCTTAATTCCACTCTCTTGTACTTGTGCCCACCACGCCTCCCAGAGCCCTTTAGCATGTGCTTCTGATTCACAATACCAAAGCTCTTTGAGCTGTGCCCCGAGTATATAAGTGGTCATTAAGTCCTTATTGATATTCAATATTTCTGTAAGATAGCTGTCTTGCCGTGGATTTAAGTTGCCTCTATTTTTCAACAACCCCCAGCGTGAGCGCTTGACCCATTGCCTCGCTTTTTTATCTTGCTTGAGCTTGTTGGCTTGGTCGACTCTGACTCTATCCATGACCTCACGACCGAACTTAGCTACAACATGGAATAAGTCGTAAACGATTTTTGCATTCGGGCAGTGCGCTTGAACTTCAAGGTCAAAAGCCGTATTCATGTCCATTGCGACCGCTTCGATATTGTTGCCATGCTTGCCTAACAGCTCGAAGAACGGTCGTATGTCCTTGCGGCTACGGCCTAACCCTATCCAAATGACTTGGTGAGTCTTAGCGTCAGCAATGACCGTGGCATACCGATGTCCTTTAAAGATAGCGAACTCGTCCATGACGAGTTGCCTTAGCCCCTCCCATTTCACTGACGGCACCACTTGTCGAAGTCGGCGTTTATCTATCTCTTTAATGGTGTGCCAATGTACGCTCGTTAACTGGGAGATATGCTTAATGGGAAGAAGAGGCAGCAGTTGTTCTATATAACTTTTTAGGCGCTTCGTTATACGAGCATAAGGCTCTAACCAAGATAGAGACTCTGTTTTTATGCCGCATTCACGACACTTAATTCTTCGAGTTTGAACGGAAAGTTCAACAGGAACACCGAGCAACATGGCTTCTTTCACATGACGCCATTGATACTCATGGATAGCTTCGGCTTCAAGACCACAAAGGCACTTAGCCTCAGAGTTAGGTTTAAGAGTCAGGGTAATAAGTGATGCTGTCTGGTGAGACTTTACTATTTGAAAGCCTTCCCAGAATGAAGATAGGAAAGTATGATTCGGCATGAAAACGGTAGTTTGTGTATGATTTTTGTTTGGCGACTAAACCATATCACTTACTACCGTTTTTGTTTTTAGTTCCCGCTAATCCGCGATGAACCTTATTTGTTTCGACCTAGTGAGTCAGAAACAGATAAACGGCTCTTTTATTGAGTGGGTGCTGGATTCGAAATCTAGCTCACGAAACCTTAGAGATTGAGTCTACTCAGTGATCTCTTGCAGCACTTCTCCGATTGACCCGCTTGGTTGGGTGATACCCAGTTTGTTCGAAAGCGTTGGCGCAATGTCATATGGCGTCACTGCTCGCGATACCTTCTTAGCTTCAACGTCGTAGCCTGCAAAGATCACAGGCACATGAGTGTCGTATTTCCACGGAGAACCATGTGTAGAGGCAATTTGGAGGCCTTCCATGTCGTTAATGTAGCTGCGCGGTGCAAATACTACGTACACGTCGCCAGAACGAGCAGGGTGGTAGTTGTTTTTAATTAGCTGCATCACATGCGTATCCGGTACTCGGTTAGCCGCAATGTCACTACTTGATACAGCAAACGCAACACCTTTCACTTTTGCAATTTCATCCGCAATAGCTTCTTGGACCTTAGCCAGATCAAGCTTCTTCTCAGCGATCAGATCATGATTCAGATAGATGTAAGGTTGTGCGTACAAGCGAATCGCGTCTTTGGTTAAACCAAATTCATCCTTCAATCGTTTCTCAACACCACTCGAGAGTAGTGTGTCTTTATTGAAGTATTGAGCTTGATTGAAACCAAGCGCATTTGCCGCAGGTGAAGATTCAGGTACACCGTGGTCGGCAGACAGCACAATCAATGTGTTTTCTAGCCCGACTTGGTTATCCACGGTTTTGAAAAGCTTAGCGAGAGTCTTATCAAGTCGGATAAGGTTGTCTTCTGTTTCTAGGCTTTCAGGGCCGTAAAGGTGCACCACGTAGTCATTTGATGAGAAACTCACTGACAGATAATCGGTTACGTCGCCTTGGCCAAGCTTCTCTTGCATCAACAAGGTGCTAGCGAAGTTTTCCGTGATTTCGTCACCAGCAGGGCTGACGGTTAGCGTTGTGCTGTAGTACTTGTAACTTGCCGGGCCATAAGGATGAGGGAAGGTGCGTTGGAAGTCACCGAGTTTCACTTTGTGTTCGGTATCGTGTTCTTGCAACGTGTACTTATCACGCGGTAATGAGAGCTCCCATTTCTGTTTGGAATACTGAGCAGCAATCGCTTTCTCGTTCCAGCGTGATACCCAATCTGGATTCTCGTCATAGTAATAGTTACTGGTGACAAACTCCGATTGTGCTTTGGAGAACCAGAAGGCTTTACCACTGTGTCCTGCCAATGAGATTGCGCCGCGGTCTTTCACTGATACACCGAATACTTTTGATTTGCCACTATTGGAAATCGTCAGTTCGTCACCAAACGTGGTGGAGAGTATTGGCTCTGGAGAGCGGCCATCGCCTTGTGCTGTCTTCTGCGTTGGGTCGATCTCTGTTGCTTTATCGACACCTGCACCAGAGGTCAGCATTTGGTAGTTACCGTCTTCTACGTTATACACCAAACGTTCTTCGCTACGGTCATACCAAACATTACCTACCATGCCGTGTACGCTCGGTGGAGCACCTGTTGCAAGCGACACATGGCCCACGATCGTTTCCGTGTTGCCATGTTGGTAGTTTGCGTTGGTGTAGTAGGTACCATCATCCATTAAGTACCGGAAACCGCCTTCACCGAAGTTGTGCTTATATCGTTCGATTAGATCTGCGCGCAGGCCATCTACCGTGATTTGAAGGACTAGATTTGGCTTTTCCTCAGCTGAAGCTGGGAGAGCGCAGAGTAACGCGAGGGTTAGTCCTGAAAGCTTGGTGTATTGCATAGAGTTTCCTTATTCACTGTTGCCGCTGAGTTCTAATGTTTGGTCAGGTTTCCAACGTTTGGCCAGATTTGTAACGTGTGTGCATTGCGAATCGTATTTTTAGTATTGTTGGTGACGATTAGTGAACCATAACCTTCGGCATCTTTAGTTAGTTCGCTTCGTTAGCTAGTTCACATCCTTAACTAAACGCAGCCCCATATCTGACATAGTGATCGATTGGCTTGCGAAGTCACGACGGTAACTTTCAGATTCATTTTCGTCATAAGCAAAGCTGCCACCGCGAACCGATTTGTGTGATAAACCGACGTCGCTGTGTTTTGCGTTGTTAGGGTTGTCTGTTGGACCGAATCGGTAGAAGGTGTCATCGAAGGCATCGATAACAAACTCGCCCACGTTTCCTGTCATGTCATATAAGCCTAGTTCATTTGGTTTCTTTAGCCCGACTGGATGTGCGCTATTTTTAGAATTTGCTGAGTACCACGCAACATCATCTAAGTTATTGGAACCACTGTAAGTATAGCCTTTACTGTTATTGCCACCTTTGGCTGCAAATTCCCATTCAGCTTCAGTAGGCAGACGGTATTCTTCACCCGTTAATTCATTCAACTGCTCAACAAAATAGTTTGCTTGCTGCCAACTAAGGTTATTGACCGGAACTTGTGGGTTTTGGAAATAACTGAGAGATGAACCCATCACCGATTCGAACAATTCTTGAGTCACCTCAAACTTCGCAATATAGAAACTATCTACAGTTACATTACGTGCAGGACGCTCTGCTTTGGTCGCTTCTGGACCGTTCGACCCCATGGTGAATGTGCCGCCTTCAACCAACACCATCTCTTGGTCAATTTGTTGGGCGATGGGGTGTGTAGGCACGCTTGCACAGCCACTCAGAAGGATAGTCATGGTGACGCTGCTAATTGTTGCTAACTGTTTGTAATTAAGAAATTTCATCACGTGCCTCAGATGTTCGAAATAGGGTCTAATTCTAACGTTTAAGGTCATTCCTATTGGTTATAAAGGGTATAACATGTCACCTGATCGAATAGGAATTATGATGGGTCCAGAATACTAAAATAGGTAGGTAAATCATGCATATTACTCAAGGTCCACAATATAACGGTAAAGCGTCTAAGCGCTTGCATGTCATGGCTAAGCCGATTGGCGCAGCATGCAACATTGACTGTAAATATTGTTACTACCTAAGTAAGCAAGATTTGTTGAAGTACAAGAAAGGCAGTTCTCCAAGAATGGATGATGAGACGTTAGAAACCTACATCCGACAATACATCGAAGGTCAAAACACGCCAGAAATTATCTTCTCATGGCAGGGTGGTGAACCTACCATGCTTGGTTTGGCCTATTTTGAACGTGTGGTTGAACTACAGAAGAAGTACCAACCTGAAGGTGTATTGATTTCAAACGACTTACAAACCAATGGCACGTTACTGAATGACGATTGGGGACAGTTCTTAGCAAAGAATAACTTCTTGGTCGGCTTAAGTATTGATGGCCCAGAGATGCTGCATAACGCCTACCGTACTAACCGAGCCGGTCGTGGTACGTTCAAACAAGTGATGGCGGCTGTTGAGCTGTTGCACAAGCACCAAGTGAAATTCGCGACGTTAACCTGCGTGAACAACCTGACCAGTCAAAATGCACTAGAAGTGTACCGATTCTTACGTGATGTGGTGAAGTCGCCACAAATGCAGTTTATCCCTATCGTTGAGCAAAAAACCTTTAGAACGGTTGCACCACAAACATCCCAAGTAAGCGAGCAGCTTAAACAAGGCGACAAACGCCTGATCCCCGGCCATAAAGATTCAATCATGGAATCGTGGTGTGTGTCGGACTTGGCTTGGGGTAACTTCTTGATTTCTGTGTTTGACGAGTGGGCCAAGAACGACATCGGCAAGGTGTTTGTTCAGTATTATGAAGCAAGTTTAGAAACATGGATTGGGCGTCCGAACCCACTGTGTACCTTGAATGAGATATGCGGAAAGGGCTTGGCAATGGAGCCAAATGGCGACGTATTTTCATGCGACCATTATGTTTACCCTGAATACAAGATTGGCAATATTCATCACGAGAAACTTGATGATTTGGCGTACAGCGCACCACAGCAAAAGTTTGGTTTTGCTAAATCCCGTACACTGACCAGTCAATGTCAGCAGTGTGATTACAAGTTCGCTTGTCATGGTGAGTGCCCTAAGAACCGCTTTATCAAAACTCGTGTAGGTGAACCGGGTTTGAATTACTTATGTGCTGGTTGGCATAAGTTCTTTTCTCATGTCGATAAGTCGATGGCGTACATCGCTCGCGCGATGGGGCATCCGGTTGCTCATGGTAAATTCAGCGACTCAGTATTGATGGCGCATCGAGCAAAACAGGCGCAACAAGCTACGTTCGAGACCAAGTTTTAACTCGTTCTTTGGATCAACAGGTCCAAGAAAAATTTAATCAGATACGAGTCTAAGGACAGGCTAAGTTCTCCAGTTTAAGGTAATACTATGATGAAGAAGAGTTTAGCGACGGCTGTTGCTTTATTGATTTCAACGTCCGCATTAATTTCAACGTCTGCGATGGCTGCGAATAGCGTTCAACAAACGGTTGACGCGCCAGCACAAAATATCAATCAAGTGCTTGAAATGACGGACACTCAAACCCGCATTCAACAGTTGTCTTACATGGCACAAGATCAGAATCAATCTGTTGAAAATCGTACTGGTGCACTGCAAGAGCTTGCTTCATATCCAAGCCAAAATGCGCTGGTGGCGGTGGCAAGAGGCTTAAAAGATCAAAACCCTGAAGTTCGTGAAGCGGCGGTTATCGGTTCTGAACCTTACCAACTTGAACATCGCTGGGCGTTAGTTTCACCCTTGCTAAAAGACAGCGATACCATGGTTCGCCATACGGCAACGTCAAACCTAGTCCGTGACTTCAATGCATTGGATGACGAGCAGAAAGCACAAATTGAACCACCAGTCACAGAGCTTATTAGCTTCTTGGAAACGCAAGAATCTGAAAAGTACCAATTACTGTTTGCTGATGTGCTTCGTTGGCACAATGACTGGGATAAGGCGGAAACGGTTTATCTAGAGCTGATCAATACGCATCCAAAAGAAGCGCAAGTTTGGTTGAGCTACGCAGATAATTTTCGAGCTCAGAACAAAGATAAGCAAGCAGTCGAAGTATTAGATCGTGGTTTGGAGAGCGTGCCAAACAACGCCGCTCTGCATTATTCGAAATCGTTGACTCTGGTTCGCCTTGAAGACAAAACTGCGGCAGCCAAAGAGATTGAAGTGGCTGCGAAGCTAGCGAAAGATAACAGCTACTACTGGTACCTAAATGGGGTATTACAAGAAGAGTTGGATATCGACAAGTCGACTAAATCGTTCGAGAAAGCATATTTGATCTCTGGTTCTCCAGAGCAGCTATACGCGGTATGCGATATCTATGTGCGCTACGGAAATGAAAAGACCGATGATTGCTTAGGTGAGCTAGGTAAAGTAGCTCCTGACTATGTTATTGATCAGTTGAAAGACAAACGAGTAGCGCCAAGCTCATAATATCCTAATGAGTAATTAGCGAAGCCTATAATGAAAAGCCAGTCGACACGTTCGACTGGCTTTTTCGCATCCATAAACTGCTTAGACGAGGTTCAAGTAACTAAAGACAAAATAAGGGCAAGCCTGTTACTTGCCCATTTCGTTTTATTATTCACCCATAGAGCTTGATGCACGGCGTCTGTAGGTCGCGCCATAGATCTTGCCATCTTTGACTTCAATGGCATTCAAGCCACTGACGACTGGAATGACATGCACCGGATAACCGAGCTGCATGAACTCTGGTACTAACATTTCGGCGTAGGTTTTCTTTTCGACGAGCAAACCCGTTGGGTCATAAGGTTTGGTGCGATCAATCTTGGTCTTTGTCTTTTTGGTAAAACAGCGCAAAAGTAACGCCGCCAATCCCAGTCATATCCGGTTCAACCACCGACATTGTCATCTGCATCGCCACCATCGCATCGACCGCATTACCGCCTTGCTTGAGTACCGAATACCCAGTGCTGCTTACATATGGATTCGTTGCACTTACCATAAACTCTTCGCCAGTTTCGTCTGGCGTAATTGGAAAAGGATTTGGCTTAGCCGCGAAACCGACCGCTGAAACCAAACTTAAAGATAAAGTCGCTATTCGCATGCGTTCTCCGTTTAAGGTATCTGTTTATTCGCTCTTAGGTTGACCAAATTAAGGTAGTGAAGTTCTTTAGTTTGCAGCCTTCTTACACAATATTGACGGCTCTGACATTAATCGCCAAACAAACTAAATGTTTTTCTATTAAAGGATAGTTAAGACCAATGTTATGGCTTGTTAAGCATGACAATTCAAAGACATTAAAAAGCCCAAGGTTATTTGATTACCTGAAGTGACCCCGTAAAGTTGGACATTTCTGTTAAGCGGCTTTCAAGGCCTGAGTTCGATATTCTATCGGAGTCAGGCCTTTTAGTTTCACTTTTATACGTTTGGTATTGTAGTACTCGATGTATTCTTTAATTTGCTCTATCAGAGCATCTGCATCTTCAAAGCTTTGGTTGTGATACATCTCTGTTTTGAGTAAAGCAAAAAAGTTTTCAGCAACCGCATTATCCAAGCAGTTACCTTTTCTCGACATGCTTTGCGTTAACCCACTCTCCGCTACCTTTTTTTGATACTGTCGATGGCGATATTGCCAACCTTGATCGCTATGTATAATTGGCTTTGAGTTGGGTTTAAGCTTTGATATGGCTTCCGTCAGCATATCCGTGACAAGCGGCAAGCAGGCATTTTTAGCCACTCTATAAGCAACCACTTCCTGAGTAAACAAGTCGACAACGGGAGACAAGTATACTTTCTGCTCTTTTACTTTGAACTCCGTGACATCAGTTACCCATTTTTCATCGGGTTGAGTCGCACTAAAATCTCTTTCAAGCACGTTAGGAGCTGCTGTTCCAGACTCTCCTCGATATGAACGATACTTTTTAATCCTGACCGTCGATTTAAGGTTGAGCTGAGCCATAAGCCTTTGAACCGTTTTGTGATTAAGCTCAAACCCCTGATTTTTTAGTTCCAAGTGAATTCGGCGGTAGCCGTATCGCCCCTTATGCTCATGATAAATTGACTTTATCAACCGCAGCTCACGTTCGTAGCTATTTGGGCGCTTGCTCGTTTGAGCCTGATAATAAAAGACACTTTTTGCCAGCTGTAGAGTGTGCAGTAAGTGCTTTAACGGGTATTTGCTTTTAAGAGTTAGAGCTATGACCGCTTTTTCTTTGTTCGACGGTTTTTTTCCTGCTCCAACTCTTCCAACTTTTTTAGAACGGCATTCTCGGTTCGTAAATAGACCAACTCCTCTTTTAGCTCCTCAAGTGTCATTTCATCATCAGGCTTAGTGGTACGTTGAGGTTGCTGTTTCATTGAGGGTCTTCCTTTCTGGCGCATTTTGAGCCCTTTGATACCGTGCTCATTAAATCGTTTGAGCCAGACAGAGAGTATCCCAGGGGATGAGAGGTTTAATACTGCGCTAGTGTGCGTGAGAGACCATTCATTCGTCCACATTAAATTCAATGCTTTTCGTTTTGTCTGAGCAGTAGCCGCTTGGTTAGTTGGTAAAAATGAATCAGTACCATGGATGGCAAAGACTTGAGCCCAATACCGTATCTGTCTTGAAGAAATTGAATATTGTTTTGCTAAGTAGAGAGATGACGTGCCATCTAAGTATTGCCTAGCAATGATACATTTTAGCTCTCGGCTATATTTGGACATAAAAAGACCCCCAATAATTGGTTAATGCCGATCAGTTAAAGCCAAAGCGATCGGTTGAAGGATCCTTCAGAGCTGT
>NZ_JBFSUX010000042.1:0-41453 GCF_041467595.1 Vibrio sp. 10N.247.311.13
TATTCATCAACGAGTGCCCACACAGATTGATAGGTTTAAATTGTTAAAGAGCTTTACTTGTTGAGCCTTCCTTTTAGTAAGGAGCCTCTCGAAGTGGACGGCCATTCTAGCGGATTAGATTCCAGTGTCAAACACTTTTTCCAGCTAATTTTTCAAAGCATCTTAAATGCTTATCACCGTCTTGTTACTCAGTTCAAACCGCTTGGTTATCCTTGGCAACGGAGGCGCATTATAGAGAGAATAATCCTTTGTACAAGGCTAAAAACGAAAAAAAAGCCGCCACCGGCGACCGTTCGAACACTATTCACACAAAGCGTTTAAAATAGGTACGATTAAGCCTTAATTTCGGCCAATCGTACCTACCGCTCTTACTTCAACTATTGGTGAGCAATAATGCGGTCGTTGTTTACTAATAGCTGCACTTTCTTATCTGGATTAATTTTTCCTGCCAGTATCGCTTTCGCTAACGGGTTCTCGACACTTTGTTGAATCGCTCTTTTCAAAGGTCGCGCGCCATATACTGGATCAAAGCCAACTTGAGAAATCAACTTGAGTGCTTTATCCGAAACTTCAAGCTCATAACCATTGTCTTCCATTCGCTTCTTAAGGTGCTCAAGCTGAATAGCAGCTATCGACTGAATGTGCTCTTGACCCAATGGATGGAACACCACGCTTTCATCAACTCGGTTCAAAAACTCAGGACGGAAATGTTTACCTACCACTTCCATCACTTCATTCTTTATTCCTTGGTAGTCGAGCGTATTGAAGTTCTCTTGAATTCTCGAAGAGCCAAGGTTGGATGTCATGATCACTACCGTGTTTCTAAAATCGACTGTACGACCTTGTCCATCAGTTAAGCGTCCATCATCAAGCACCTGCAATAAGATATTGAAAACATCCGGATGCGCTTTCTCTACTTCATCTAGCAAAATCACTGAATAAGGCTTGCGACGCACTGCTTCTGTTAAGTAACCACCTTCTTCATATCCAACGTAACCCGGAGGAGCACCAACCAAACGAGCAACAGAGTGTTTCTCCATAAACTCAGACATGTCGATACGCACCATTGCATCGTCACTATCAAACATGAAGTTCGCGAGTGTTTTACACAACTCCGTTTTACCAACGCCAGTTGGACCAAGGAATAAGAAAGATCCAATCGGCTTGTTTGGATCAGATAAACCTGCACGGCTACGACGAATCGCATTCGATACCACTTCGACTGCTTCCGCTTGGCCAATAACTCGCTTATGTAGAACACCTTCCATGTTAAGAAGCTTCTCTTTCTCGGCTTCTAGCATTTTAGAAACAGGTATGCCTGTTTGCTTCGATAGCACGTCTGCAATTTCTGCATCAGTGACCTTATTACGCAGCAGCGTCATTTCTTGCATTTCAGCTTGAGTCGCAAGATCTAACTGCTTCTCTAATTCTGGGATTCGACCGTATTGCAATTCAGACATTCGGTTAAGATCACCAGCACGTCTCGCAAAATCCATATCCATACGAGCTTGTTCTAGCTCTGACTTGATGTGTTGCGTGCCAGAAAGCGCGGCTTTCTCTGCATTCCACACTTCTTCAAGCTCTGCGAAATCTCGTTCTTTGTCAGAAAGCTCTTCTTGTAATGTTCGAAGGCGTTTTTCACTGGCTTCATCATTTTCATTGGTAAGAGCTTGCTGCTCGATCTTCAATTGAATGATTTTACGCTCGAGCTTATCTAGCGACTCAGGTTTTGAGTCGATCTGCATACGGATACTCGAAGCCGCTTCATCAATCAGATCAATCGCTTTATCCGGCAGTTGACGATCAGAAACGTATCGATGAGATAGTGTTGCTGCAGCCACGATTGCTGGGTCGGTAATTTCTACATGATGATGAAGTTCATAGCGCTCTTTCAAACCACGAAGAATCGCCACCGTGTCTTCCACGGTTGGTTCATCGACAAGCACTTTTTGGAAGCGGCGCTCTAACGCTGGATCTTTCTCTATGTATTGACGGTATTCATCAAGAGTCGTTGCGCCAACACAGTGGAGTTCACCACGAGCCAACGCTGGTTTTAGCATGTTACCGGCATCCATAGAGCCTTCACCTTTACCAGCGCCGACCATAGTATGAATTTCATCGATGAAGAGAATGATATTGCCCTCTTCTTTAGACAATTCATTGAGGACTGACTTCAAACGCTCTTCAAACTCACCACGATATTTAGCGCCAGCTACCAAAGCACCCATGTCTAATGAAAGTACGCGTCGGCCTCTTAAACCTTCTGGCACTTCATTGTTAATAATGCGCTGAGCCAAACCTTCAACGATAGCTGTCTTACCAACACCAGGTTCACCGATAATGACTGGGTTGTTCTTAGTACGACGCTGAAGTACTTGGATAGTACGGCGGATTTCGTCATCTCGGCCAATTACCGGATCCAGCTTGCCTTGCTCCGCTCTTTCAGTCAGATCGATGGTGAACTTCTCTAACGCTTGGCGTCGGTCTTCGGCATTTGGGTCATCAACTTTTTGACCGCCACGAACCTGCTCGATAGCTTGAGATAATTTTTGCTCAGTAAGACCTAGCTCTTTAAGCAGGTTACCTAAAGGGCCTTTATCTTCAATTGCGGCAAGTAGGAAGACTTCCGAAGAAATGTATGTGTCTTGACGCTTTTGTGCGACCTTGTCACATAGGTTGAACAAAGTACCCATTGCATTCGACAGTTGAACATCACCACCGATACCACTTACTTTCGGTACACGGTCTAATATTTCGCTTAGCTTTGAACGCAATTGAACCACATCAATATTCAGCATGGTGAGCAATGGACGAATTGCACTACCATCTTGATTAAGCAAAGACACCATTAGGTGCACAGGCTCTATATATTGGTGATCACGACCTAATGCGAGCGACTGAGCATCAGATATCGCAATTTGGAATTTACTAGTGAATCGATCGAGACGCATGCCAACCTTCCTACTCTTAGATATGTTTATCTTATGGTTAGAAGATGGATACGGTAACGCGGATTTTCAAGGGATAAGAATGAAGAATAGAGCTGTTATAAAAATATAAATGAGCTGGATGACTGGTTGCACTAGTTAAAGGTTACTCTAACCAAATAAAAGTAGCTTGGCGTCCAGTAATACCATCACGACGATAAGAATAGAACGCATCGGCATCAGCGAAGGTACATAGATTAGAGTCTGTCACAGAAGTTACACCAACTTTGTTCAGTCGTTGCGTTGCAAGCTGAGACATATTCGCTAGCCATTTGCCTGGTTCAGCTTTGGCTTCAAATGCGAGCTTAGCTTGAGAGTCAAAACTAACGAAAGCTTCCAACACATCATCGCCTACTTCAAAAGCTTGTTTGCCTATTGCAGGACCAAGCCAAGCAATGATCTTATTCTCTGAACCTAAGTTTGAAAACTTTGCGACGGCATTTTCAAGAATGCCACCAGCAAGACCACGCCAACCAGCATGAACTGCAGCAACTTGAGTGCCTTTGGTATCAGTAAGGATTACAGGTAAGCAATCGGCTGTCATCGCAGAACAAACAACATCTTTAGCTGTGGTAAATGCACCGTCAGCATCAAGAATATCTGCCGTAGGGTGTAAAACCGTAACGACATCTGTTGAGTGAGTTTGATGTAGCCATACCGGAGCGGCAGGCATATTAGCGTGTTGCTTGAGCCAGGCTCTGTTGTTTTCAACAAGCGAAGCATCATCCCCAACATGCGTACCTAGGTTTAATCCTTGATACGCACCAGTAGAAAAACCATCAAAACGTGTCGAAGCAAATGCTTTCACGTTTTTTGGTGCATTCCAGTTAGGGATGATCATCGACATGATTAAATGTCGTCTTCCAAGTTTTCGCGCGCATCAACACGTAACGCTTCAGCCATCACGACCATGTCATTTGGCACAGGAGCGTGGAACTCAACTTCTTCACCTGTAATTGGGTGAACAAATTTAAGCATAACGGCGTGCAGTGCTTGGCGATCAAAAGAACGAATCATTGTTGTTAGTTCTTCAGATGCACCTTTTGGAATACGAGCACGACCACCGTATGCAACGTCACCTAGCAGCGGATGCTGAAGGTATGACATGTGAACACGAATTTGGTGAGTACGACCCGTTTCTAGGCGTAGACGAATACGAGTATGCTCGCGGAAGTGCTCAGCAACACGGTAGTGAGTTACCGCTGGCTTTCCTAATTCATTTACATCCATCAAGGTACGCTTAGTTGCATGACGGCTAATGCCTTTCTCTACCACACCACCAGCGGTCATTTTGCCAATTGCAATTGCTTCATATTCACGAGTAATACGACGCTTAGCAAGAGCACGCACAAGACGAGTTTGAGCTGGAACCGTTTTAGCCACAACCATAAGACCTGTTGTGTCTTTATCAAGACGGTGCACAATACCTGCACGAGGCACTTCTGCAATCTGTGGGTAATGGAAAAGCAATGCGTTTAGTATGGTTCCATCCGGTGTGCCTGCGCCTGGGTGTACAACCAGATCGCGAGGCTTATTGATAACCAATAAGTCATCATCTTCGTAGACAATGTTTAGAGGAATATCTTGTGCTTCCCAGCGCTCTTCATCTGCAAGTTCAGCTTGCAAGATGATCTCTTCACCGCCCAAAACCTTAACGCGCGGCTTTGTAATAACTTCGCCATTCACTTGGATTTTGCCGTCAAGAAGCCACTCTTTAATGCGAGAGCGAGAAAAATCGGTAAATAGTTCAGCGACAGCTTGGTCTAAACGTTGACCTAACTGGCTGCTTTTTACTGTGTCTGTTAATGTGATCTGCTGAGCCATATCGAACTTTTTTAAAAACCGTGAGACTAATACCCATTAGTATGGATAAAATAGAATAATTGCATCATTGTATCTGTTACTGGTTAGAAAGTAACGGAAGCTTACGAAATATTTAATTCAAGGAATCGACGCCTGACATGAAACACCTTACTTTATCGGGTCTATTAGCCGTATCACTCTTGGTTGGTTGTTCAAGTAGTGAAGAGATAGTGCCAGATGTACCACCATCGGTTCTCTACTCTGACGCTCAAGAATCACTGCAGAGCGGTAGCTGGCTTTCAGCAATAGAAAAGCTAGAAGCCCTAGACTCACGTTACCCATTCGGCGCCTATTCTGAGCAAGTACAGCTCGATCTGATTTACGCTTACTACAAAAATGATGACTTGGCACTTGGCCTCGCTACCATTTCACGTTTCCTACGTTTGAACCCAACGCATGAGAAACAAGACTGGGTTCTTTACATGCGCGGCTTAACGCACATGGCGCAAGACCGAAACTTCATGCACGATATTTTTAATATCGACCGTAGTGACCGAGATCCTGAACCAGTGAAACTTGCGTTTGCTGACTTCAAGCGACTACTCGAACGTTTCCCTAGTAGCCCTTATGCTGAAGATGCACAAAAACGCATGTTCGCACTTAAGAACCGCCTAGCAGAGTATGACTTAGCAACCGCTGATTTCTACCTACGCCGCGAAGCTTGGATTGCTGCGATCAACAGAACGCAAGAGCTGCAAAAAACTTACCCAGACACCATTGCTGCGCGTAAGTCTTTAGATATCCAGCTAAAAGCTTATCAACAACTCGGCCTAGATGACGCTGTGTTAAGAACAGAAAAGTTGATTGAGTTAAACCCACTACCTTAATCAAACCTCTTACATCTCAATCCTAAAAGCGCGCTAATTTACTAGCGCGCTTTTTTTTCATCTACATATCGCAAACTTGATGGATCGCATAATACACGGTATCTTCAAAAGATAACTTTTAACAAAACATCAACATGGAGTGTGGATGTGAGTAGGTTGTTATTATTTATCTGGATATCGCTATTTAGCCACTTATCCTACGCATTAGAACTGTCTCCATTAAGCAATAAGCCTTACATGGGTGACTTGGATGTGCTCAAAACCAAAGGAACGGTTAGAGTGCTAGTGTCTGCCGATCTTGGTTTCTATTACATCGAGGATGGCAAGCCAAAAGGCATCGTGGCAGAAATGCTCTACCACTTTGAGAAAAGCCTTCGTAAGAAACATCCCTACCTCAATGTTCAAGTCATCCCCGTGCAACGAGATGATCTACTTCCCTCTTTAGAGTCTGGCTATGGTGATGTCGCTGTCGCTAACCTAACGATCACCGATAAACGATTACGAACCATCGATTTTTCGGATCCGATGATTAAAGATGGTAAAGAACTCATTATCACAGGGAAAAAGGCCGAACCTATCACCGAAATCAAGCAATTGAGTGGCAAAGAGGTGTGGATACGAGCAAGCTCGAGTTACTTCGAGAGTGTACAAAGAGTTAATAAGGAGCTTAACGAGCTAGGTTTACCACCACTGCATGTCCATTTTATCGAGGAGTCATTACAAGACTACGAGCTGATAGAACTGGTTAACCAAGGTTATATACAAGGCACAATTCTGGATAACCATAAAGCCAAGCTCTGGATCGATGTAATGGAAAACATTCAAGTCCATAACGACTTACCTTTACGAGAAAATGGTCGTATTGCTTGGGCTTTAAGAAAAGACAGCCCTCAACTGAAGAAAGAGATAAACAAATACGTCAAGACCGCACGAACAGGCACCCTGCTTGGGAATGTCATCTACCAGAAATACATCGACAATACTCGCTGGTTAGGCCGAGCACTCAACCCCAATAAAGTAGACCGAGTAGCTAAACTCTCAGATGTCTTTGAAAAGTATTCGAGCAAGTATGAATTTGATCCTTTAATGATGTCAGCTCAAGGTTTCCAAGAATCAGGACTGGATCAGAGCCGGATTTCTCATCGCGGGGCTATTGGTGTGATGCAGGTATTACCGAGTACCGCCAAAGATAAAAACGTCAACATCAAGAACATCCATAAGGTGGATAACAACATCCATGCGGGTGTGAAGTATATGCGCTTTATCAAAGACCGATATTTTGACGACCCGGCAATATCACCCGACAATCAAATCTACTTTACCTTGGCTTCTTACAACGCTGGTCCTGCTAAGATCAGAAAAATGAGGAGCATTGCCAAGCAGAAAGGTTACAACCCAAACATCTGGTTTAAAAACGTAGAAATCATCACTCGCAAATACGTGAGTAAAGAACCCGTAACCTATGTTGCCAACATCAATCGTTACTTCGTAATCTATAAACAATTACAAGCTATCAATGCTATCCGAGAGGACGGCACAGCGAGATTACTGAACACTAACGACTAGGATCGCCTCCATCCCAGAGCTGGGGAGCCAAAGGTATTAGGTAAAGCTAAAAAACACAAAAGCCGCATAAGAATACTTATGCGGCTTTTGTTTATCTAATTCTGAAGAAGCTTATGTAGCGACCTATATTACAAGACCTATATCACAAAACACTATTGAGTAAATTTCAATCAAGCACTTTCCATAGGCTGTAGGACGCCCCTAAAAACTGATTTAATTTTTAGCGAAGCCTTGCCTCCAAGTTATCGTTTTTCATAAGGATAACAAGCATTTTTCGCCAAAAAGATACTAAGACTTGCGTAAGATCACATTTGATTTTAATGCTTATCCCACCCAACCAAAACAAGATCTAGATCACATTCTTTATTCCTAAAAGTCGTAATCTGAAGTTAACCCATGAGGGATACAACAGAGGAAAACTTCTATGAAAATGAACATCACTGGTAAAAACATCGACATTACCTCTGCAATCCGTGATCACATAGAAAGCAAATTTAAAAAGCTAGATAAATGGCAAGTAGACATCATTGGCTGCCAAGCGAGCTTTAGCGAAGAACCAAACAAGAAGAAGAAATTTGAAGCGGTACTAACCGTACCAAAAGGCCAACTTGTTGCTTCATCAATCCATGACGACCTCTACGTAGCGATCAACGAAGTAGAACAAAAACTAGAGCGTCAACTCAACAAGCTACGCCATAAACCAGAAGCGCGCCGCGCTGAAAAGCCTGAAATCGAAGAGCTAGAAGCTGAAGTAGAATAAGGAAAGAGAACAGATTAAAAAATAGCGCCTCAGGGCGCTATTTTTTTGCTTGACGCTCGTAGCTCGCTTGCTTATTGTGTTTAAACATTCATAAAACAATCACTTTTTATGCACACTCAATCTTTGTTTATTTTTGACTTCTTTTTTCTTCCGTAAATCGGAGGCTAAGTCGTTTTAGAAAAACAAGTCAAAAACGAACAAGAAGCCTCCCACACTAGGGAGGCTTTTTTATAAGGACACATTTATGACTGACCGCTCAATTTCACTGGATGATATCCGCCTTCGTCTTAATGATTTAGACGACGAACTTCTGAAGTTACTTTCAGAGCGTCGCAAGCTAAGTATCGAAGTCGCTAAAAGCAAAGTAGAGACATCAAAACCAGTTCGTGATGCAGTACGAGAACAACAACTATTAGTTAAGCTGATCAACAACGGCAAAGATAAATACGAACTTGATGCGCAGTACATTACCAAGCTGTTTCACACCATCATCGAAGATTCCGTTTTACTACAACAGTCATACTTACAAAACCTAGCGAACCCGCAAAGCCGTAAACCATTGGCTCGCGTTGCATTCTTAGGTTCTAAGGGATCGTATTCTCACCTTGCGAGCCGCGAATACTTCAGCCGCAAGAATATGGAATTGATTGAGCTGAACTGTAATCACTTCAAAGAAGTCGCATCAACAGTAGAGTCTGGCCATGCCGACTACGGTGTCCTGCCGATTGAGAACACCAGTTCAGGGTCAATTAACGAGGTCTACGACCTGTTACAGCATACGACTCTATACATTGTTGGCGAACTTTCTCAACCGATTGAGCACTGCCTTGTTGCTAAAAGTGATATCCGTTTAGAAGACATCAAAACACTCTACTCGCACCCACAACCTCATCAACAATGCAGTGAGTTCTTGAGCCGCCTTAAGGGTGTCAACCTTGAGTCTTGCGCAAGCACCGCTGATGCAATGAAAAAAGTTAAAGAATTGGGCGGTAATGACGTAGCTGCTATTGGTAATGCATCGAGCGGTAAGCTTTATGGACTACAGCCAATCCAGAGCAATATTGCAAACCAAACAGAGAACCACACTCGTTTCATCGTTGTGGCGCGTAAGCCTGTTGAAGTATCGACTCAAATACCAGCGAAAACAACGCTCATCATGTCGACATCTCAAGAGGCGGGTTCTTTGGTAGAAACACTACTGATCCTGCAACGCTTAGGCATCAACATGACTAAGCTAGAATCTCGTCCTATCATGGGTAACCCTTGGGAAGAGATGTTCTATGTCGATTTAGAGGCGCATCTGGATTCAGATAATATGCAACAAGCGATAACGGAACTAACAGCCATTACTCGCCACCTTAAGGTGTTGGGTTGCTACCCAAGTGAGAACATCAAAGCGACTCAAGTTAAGTTGTCATAGCTGAAAGTGAGTATCAGCTTTTAGCTAACATAAGTATTTGGCCTACAGCAGGCCAAATACTTAAATCACCCTCTAGTCGAGTACTATTCTCGCTAAGAAAACTCACCCTAGCATGCCTGAAACACAATTCACTTGTTTCGCACATTCGGCACGCTTACTCTCTCCACTACTTGAGCCTTTCTAACAAAAACTCATTAGTGGCTTTTTTTATCAATAAAGACAAAACCTTACCCCCTTCACAGGAAATCATCGAACTACGTATAATTAATAGCGAGTAAGCATTAAGTAACATAAACTTATGCGCTTAATTTATAAATAGTGTTGTCATTAACTATGAAGCTAAGTACTAAAATCTTACTACTAATAGCCCCTGTGATACTGATCAGTACCGCGGCTTCTAGCTATATTATTTATTCGACGCAAAAAAGCAGTTTCATCAAACGCGAAGACAACGCACTTCAACTGAACATGGAAAAACTAGCCGGATACTTTCGCCAATCTCGTTCGTTCCTCAATAGCTACTCTTACACCTTGACCCAGAGTGATATGGTGAAGCGTTATTTTCTCACTGATCAAAATCTATCTCGCGATCTTGAACTGGTCAGTAATCTTCGAGAAGCCATTCATTTCCTGCAAGATGACGATGAAAGCTATACAGGTTTAGCGCTTCTTAATGGTGATCGAAAACTGCGTTATTACGCGGATAATAGCAATGACTCACGCACTCAGATTGACAGTAAGATATTGGAGTATGTTGACCTGCACTATCAAGACACCTTAGCAACATCGAGTACCAACTATATTCAAAACTCCCAAGGCGAAGGGATGTTGGTTCACTATGACAAGGTAGATAGAAAAGCGATTTTCCCAACCGTTAACAATCAACCCGACGATGTGTTCTTTGTTGTTGTCTCTGTCTCTCTCGACAAATTTAATGCGCTGAGAAAACAGATAGAGTTCGACTACCAAACCAGTTTATTCTTCACATCCATAGCGGTTTCTTTGGAAAATGATGTCACCCACTCAGTCAAGCTTGCTCCAGAACTGTACGCCACGGTCGATCCGGCGCAATTCCTATTAGAAAACAAGCTCGATTCAATTTGGAACAAGCTGAGTTTGTCGTTTGCCCTGTCTGCGTTTGTGACTGTCGCTCTTCTACTCATGCTTCTGTCTCGCACTGTGATTACTCCAATAACGCGGCTCGATCGACAGCTACAGCAAGTCGAAAAAAAACAACGTAAGAACATCGAACGCTTGGGCACTCGTGATGAGCTTGGCCGCCTATCACAGCGTTTTTATGACATGTACCAAGAGTTAGATAACACCTACCAACAGACCAAGCTCTTGGCCGAAAATGATCAGTTAACCCAAATAGCCAATAGGCATCAGTTTCAAACCTTCGTTCAGCAATCGTTGCCAAAACCGAGTTCGAATACCGAAACCTGGGTTCTCTATTTTGACTTGGACAACTTCAAGTTTGTGAACGACAAATACGGACATCAAATCGGCGACTCGATTCTGGTCTCTTTTGCTCAGCGTATTTCAGATATTTGTCGTCACTATAAAGAGGAGTTCGACGCTCATTGTATGCCAGCCCGACTTTCTGGAGACGAGTTCGTTGTCTACATTAACGCTCCTAGTCACCGAGGAAATGTCGCGCATCGATTCTCGAATGATTTACTGACTCCACTGCAAAAAGGTTTTGTCACCGAATCAGGCAGCTTTCCGATCACGGTCAGTATTGGTATTGCGACCTACCCTAATGATGGCAACTCAATCGAGAAGCTACTGTCCAACGCGGATACTGCGATGTACCAAGCCAAGCGTGCCGGTAAAAACCAATTTGCTGACTATTCACGGGATTTAGACAAAGCCATTCAGCGCCAAGCAGACATTGAACGTGCGCTCAGAGGTAAGAATTTTGATGATGAATTCAGGCTCGTTTACATGCCCTACATGGATTCTACCGGGACTGATGTTATTGGCGTTGAGGTGTTATTACGTTGGAATTCAAAGCAACTTGGTTTGGTTCCACCAGATGAGTTCATTCCAATAGCCGAACAAACCGGGCTGTTCGAACATGTTGACCGCTGGGTAATACAGAATGCGTTTGCTTCATTCCATCGACTTCAGACTCAATTTGATCACTCGATTCAATTGTCGATCAACTTATCTTCTGCTGGCATTGAAACCACTCACCTTGCGGGTTTCATTAAAGAACACGCGGAGTTAAATCGAATTCCACCAAGCCTAATCGATTTTGAAATCACTGAAACCTTTTACTCAAACTCAGAAGGCTTCCCATTGCTGAATGAGCTGTCATGCATGGGTTATCGACTTGCGATTGATGATTTTGGTTCCGGTTACACCTCTATCACTCAACTGGTGCAGTATCCAACTCAGAAAATTAAATTGGATAAAGCGTTTTTGGATACCTTAATTGAAACCGATAACCAGAACATCGTAAAACCAGTTATCGGGTTGTGTCATGCTCAGGGGAAAAAGGTCACCGCCGAAGGGATTGAAACTCAAGACATGCACCAGTGGTTACAGGATGCACAGTGCGATATGCTGCAAGGCTATTACTTTGGTAAACCCATGCCACTAGAAGAGTTGAGTGACTGGTACCGACAACATCAACTCAATCTAATCGACAACAAAAAGAATCCGACACATGAAATCTGTAATCATCGCATCGCTGAACCCAGCTAAAATAAACGCCGTTAAAAGTGCGTTCTTATCTGCTTTTCCTGATACTGAATTTGATTTCAAAGGCATCAGCGTCCCTAGTGGTGTCGCCGATCAACCGATGAGCAATGATGAAACCTATCAAGGTGCCGTGAATCGAGTTCACAACGCAACTCAAGCTCAGCCTGATGCAGACTTCTATGTTGGTCTAGAAGCGGGAATAGAAACAAACGTCACCTTTGCCTGGATGGTGATCGAAACGAATGGCCAACGTGGCGAGTCTCGTTCAGCAAGTCTGATGCTGCCACCAGCCGTGCTTGAGAAACTAGAGCATGCAAACGAGTTAGGGGATGTGATGGATGAAGTGTTTGGTACCGACAATATCAAACAGAAAGGTGGTGCCATTGGCCTACTGACACATAACCAATTGTCACGCAGTTCGGTCTATCATCAAGCTTTAATTTTGGCTCTGATCCCATTTGTGAATCCTGAACACTTTCCTATTTAGTATTTGAGGCTTCCTTAAACTTCAAAAGATTCCAAGAACAATCTTCAGAAACAAAAAACGCTAACATCCAGTTAGCGTTTTTTATCGAATTCGTATTCATACTATCGCGTGATAGCTTAATTCCATTATTACTTTAGCAATAGGTCGGCGATCACGACTTTCTCTTGCTCAGATTTGGCCTTTAGCTCATTTGAGCCTCTGGTTATCGTCGCTACGCCTACGCCCAGCATTTGACTCACCTGTCGTTGAGACATATCGCCTTTCATCAGCTCACAGAAGATATTAATTCGAGCAACCAGAGCATCTCGCTCGTCTGGTGTCATCATCATAGTCAACAACAGCTCGTGCTGATCTTTTTCGACAGCCGTCTTTACCAAGTCCATCAGTTGTTGCCAATTATCATATTCAGGTTGTGATGCCATATCTCTACACTTACTTTTAAATTCTGACTTTAAAGAGTCGCTTAACGATTGAAAGCGTTTAACACTTTATACCGAAACACTTGATGCGATCCAATGTAAAAAGGCAGTAAGTGGAAATGGTTAGCACTCACTGCCTTTATTCTTACTCAGTTTCGGGCCAAATGCCGAAGGCTTAGTATTTCGTTTTTGCCTCATGGGGCGCTAAAAACGTCCCTTTCTCACCCAAGATATCTCGATAGTAGGTCTCAAACATCAAGATATTCTGAACGTAGCCACGTGTCTCTTTGAATGGGATCATTTCGATAAATGCAAAGGCATCGAGCTTTTCATCGCTGCGTGAACGCCACTGTTTCACACGGCTAGGTCCAGCATTATAAGCCGCAAACGCAAAGATACGGTTGTCATCATATTGAGCGAGTAAACCATCTAAGTAGTGACTGCCAATCTCAATGTTTTTGCCGACATCATAAAGATCATCGCTGCCCTGATACTTAATCTTATGTTTGTTCGCTGTGTATTGCGCCGTCTTGGGCATAATTTGCATAATGCCACGCGCGCCAACTGGAGAGCGAGCTTCTGAATCCATCGCACTCTCTTGTCTTGCTAAAGACATCAAAGTGATTGGATCGAGATCGTGCTTTTCAGCGTAGAAGTTAAACCACCACTTATGAGCAACAGGGAAGCGCAGCGCAATGTTATCCCACATCTTCGCAGAGATACTCGCTGTTACGGTAAAGTGATTCCAACGCTGTGTCGCAGCGTAAGCGGCAAGCATCTCTTTTTGCTCTTTATCTGCATTGGTCAGTAACCAGCGCCATTCACTTTTCGCTGCCGCAATTTTGTCTCGGTCAATCAGTTCACCAATACGCACCAAAGAGGTGTCGAATGGCTTCACTGTTTCAGCATTGTATTTAAGTGTCGATGTTGGATATTGAACTGGCTTACCTAACTGCTTAGCCGCAGCCACACTGTAGAAATTACGCTGACCCAAGATATCTGACAGTCGCTTATTGCCTTTGTCAGTATCGCCCGTCGCGATTTCAGCTCTGCCCTGCCAATATTGCCAACGAAGCGAAGCCTGATGTTTATCATCCAAGCGCGCTATCCACTCTTTCAAACCCGTCCAATCGGCATGTTGAATTGCTAAGCGAGCACGTCGTTCCAGCAGAACTTGCTTTGATGAACTCGCGAGCATTTTGTCGCGCCACACCATTAACTCTTCAGAGTCGGTGTTGATCAGACGAAACGTTAGGTAATCAGCGAGCTCTTGAGATTTCTCTTTCGAAAACTTCTGAGCCTTGATGACATCATCAAACACCTTTTGAGCACTGCTTGATGATTTCCTTGCTAGCTTCTCGAAAGCAAACTCGGTTTGAGCTTGGTAGAATTCATTCGCTGGATGTTTTTTAGCAAACGCGAGTACATTTTCAGGCTTGTTGTACAACGCCTTCATCTGCTTCGCTTGAGCAATTGACTCATCATGATCCAATTGCTTAATCAGATAGCTCATTAACTTACCGTTACGGCCCTCGAACGCTAGCAGCATTCTATCCAGAATCAGCTCATCAGTTCTTAGCCCAGCTTGATCCCAGCTTTTAAATAAAGGGTCACAAGCGTCATCAACACCACTACCACTCAACCAAAGTTGTTTAGCTCCTTTAAAGGCAAGCTCTTGGTTACCTTGCTCGTAATGCGCTCGATAATAAATACATTGGTATTTTTCACCGACAGGCTCTTTGGTTTGAAACTCAAGGATCGTCTTCCACTGTTTTTGAGAAGCCAATGAGTCCAAATAAGGTGCGCGCATTCGATTGGAGAAAGGCAATGCCTTGTTCTCTTCAATGAAAGCATCGACCTCAGCAGGTGTGCGATCACCTAAGCCAATCAGAAAGGCCCGATAATCGGTGTAAGGTGTTAAAGGGTATGTTTGAATTTTGTTACGCAGCGCGGAGTAAGCTTTTAGATCACGGCTGTCTAAAACCTCTTGCGCTTTGTCATAAACGTCACGCTGCATTTCAAGCTCGGATGCATTGCTAGCCATAGCGACCGGAGCCAGTGAAACCGAAGACAAAATTGCCGATGCAGCCACAGCAATTTTCGTATTACCAATGCGGAAAAACATTCGCTCTTTCCTTAGTGCGTGTATGAATACGTGAAGTCTATTTACGCCCGACATCACATCAAATGTAAAGGATTTGAGTGTAAATATTATTAATATTTAACACTTCGCCTCAGAAGCCCATTAAATATAGTTTTAATGACCAATGTGACAATAATAGGTAAGGATTAGTTCAAGAGTGGCTTTTCTGCCCTAGGAGTAACATCTTTGAGGATATTGGTATAAAATAGCAGACAATTTTGAACAATAATTAGGATCGATCGGCAATGGCTGAATACGTATATACCATGTCTCGGGTGAGCAAAACTGTTCCACCTAAGCGTCAAATTCTTAAAGACATTTCTCTTAGCTTTTTTCCTGGCGCTAAAATCGGTGTTTTGGGTCTAAATGGTTCAGGTAAATCTACCCTACTACGTATCATGGCTGGTATTGATACTGATATTGATGGTGAAGCACGTGCACAACAAGGCCTTAAAGTAGGTTATCTACCACAAGAGCCTGTGCTAGACGAATCAAAAACTGTTCGTGAAATCGTAGAAGAAGCGGTTTCTGACGTTGCTGACGCACTTAAGCGTATTGATGCGGTTTACGCAGCTTACGCAGAACCAGATGCAGACTTCGATGCACTGGCAAAAGAGCAAGGCGAACTAGAAGCTCTGATTCAAGCAAAAGACGGTCACAACTTAGAGACTGCTCTAGAGCGTGCTGCTGATGCACTTCGTCTTCCTGAGTGGGATGCGAAAATTGAATTCCTATCAGGTGGTGAGCGTCGTCGTGTTGCTATCTGTCGTCTACTTCTTGAAAAGCCAGACATGCTGCTTCTTGATGAACCAACCAACCACTTGGATGCAGAATCAGTAGCATGGCTTGAGCACTTCCTTGTTGATTACAGTGGTACTGTTGTGGCGATTACCCACGACCGTTACTTCCTAGACAACGCAGCTGGCTGGATTCTAGAACTTGACCGTGGTGAAGGTATCCCATGGGAAGGTAACTACACGTCTTGGCTAGAGCAAAAAGACGAGCGTCTTAAGCAAGAAAAAGCGGGCGAAAGCGCACGTCAAAAGACAATCGAGAAAGAACTTGAATGGGTTCGTCAAAACCCTAAAGGCCGTCAAGCTAAGTCTAAAGCTCGTATGGCTCGTTTTGAAGAATTGACAACTGGCCAATACCAGAAGCGTAACGAAACTAACGAACTGTTTATCCCGCCAGGTGAGCGTCTAGGTGACAAAGTTCTTGAAGTGAACAACCTAACTAAATCGTTTGGTGATCGCGTTCTTATCGACGACTTATCGTTCAGCATGCCTAAGGGTGCAATCGTCGGTATCGTTGGTGCCAACGGTGCAGGTAAATCAACACTATTCAAGATGCTAAGCGGTGCAGAACAGCCAGATTCAGGTACAGTTGAACTAGGCGAAACCGTTAAGCTTGCTTCTGTTGATCAGTTCCGTGACAGCATGGACGACACTAAGACAGTATTCCAAGAGATCTCTGAAGGCGCTGATATCATTAAGATCAACAACTTCGAAATCCCTGCGCGTGCTTACTGTTCTCGTTTCAACTTTAAAGGCAACGACCAACAGAAGATCATCGGTGAGCTTTCTGGTGGTGAACGTAACCGTGTTCACTTAGCGAAACTGCTAAAAGCGGGCGGTAACGTACTGCTACTCGATGAGCCTACCAACGACCTTGACGTTGAAACGCTACGTGCTCTTGAAGAAGCACTGCTTGAATTCCCGGGCTGTGCAATGGTTATCTCGCATGACCGTTGGTTCCTTGACCGTATTGCGACCCATATCTTAGACTACCGTGATGAAGGTCAAGTTAACTTCTACGAAGGTAACTATACTGAGTACACTGAGTGGCTTAAGCAGACTCTAGGCGCACAAGCGGCAGAGCCGCACCGTATCAAGTACAAGCGTATAGCTAAGTAAATAAGCTTGTATTTTGAACAAAGGCCGCGATAATAGCGGCCTTTGATATATCTGGCTTACGTGTAATGCATCGATATAGAGAGATTACTTATGGTTGAAAGACGTCAATTTTCACGAGTTATTTATCAAGTCCCGACTGAGATCTCACAAGGACAAGTAAAGGTATCAGGCTCAGTGCAAGACTTATCACTCCATGGTTTACTCATTCAATGCAATGAATCAAAACAACTTAGCCATGATGTCCCTGTTCAAGTGAGCTTTAAACTCGAAAACAGTGATATCAATATTCAGTTAGAAGCAACGATAGTCTCTACCATCAATACCTCAATGCGTTTACGCATAGAGCATTTAGATATTGATAGTATCAGCCACCTTAAGCGCCTTGTTGAGCTTAATGTTGGTGACGATGACCTGCTTTATAGAGAGATTGAACACCTTACCGACTTAGGTAAGGAATAATATCTCCATTACCCTTTTTCTATTAGAAGCATTTAGTTAATACAGAACCATGTCTAAAAAAGTGTCCATTACTATTCCCTCTAGTCAGGGGGAACAGACGTTTTACTTCGGCCGTAAAGCCGTGCTCATTTGCACTACTGCCATTTTTTCAGTACCGCTATTGATTGGCGGAGCGGCGTACATGCACTTCGAGAGTAAACAAGAACTCGCACTGCAAGCGGGTGATGCCCAACAGTTGATTGAAACACTGATTGTTGAAAAAGAACAAACAGAATTTCTTTATGCTGAGCAAGTAGAAACCAACCATTCGCTATCGCAAACACTGACCGAGAAAGAAGGCACGATTCAGCTACTTGGTAAGCGTGTATTCGATGTGGAATCAGTACTGGGTCTTGCTGATGAAGATCTGCTTACCGATGATATTTCTTTAGAAGATCGCATTGATGCGGCTGCAGTCGATTCAGCAGTAAGAGCCACAATGTTCCGCTTGATTCCAAACGACAGTCCGATGGCTTATCAACGTATATCTTCTTCTTATGGTAGCCGCACTAACCCTATTTCAGGGAAACGCCATGTACATACTGGTATCGATCTAACGTGTAAGCGTGGTGAAGATATTGTCGCGCCCGCAGATGGAGTCATTGAAACGGTACGCCCAAGTAAAAAAGGCTTCGGCAACTTTATTACTATGCGTCACTCGTTTGGTTTCATGAGTTCTTATGCGCACCTACAGAAGTTCAAGGTACGTAGCGGTCAGTTTGTGAGTAAAGGCGATGTGATTGCGAGCTGTGGTAACTCAGGTAACTCAACCGGCCCACACTTGCATTATGAAGTACGCTTCCTTGGTCGTTCATTGAACCCTCAATACTTGATGGATTGGACACCGGAAAACTTCAACTACGTGTTCGAGAAAGAGAAAAAGGTTAAGTGGGGCCCACTAGTTCAGCTGATTGATAATGTGGTTCGCTTGCAGATCAACCTGACTAACGTGCCTTACATTAGCTCGACCATCGACACCGTATCGAGTGAAGATAGCAAAAAACCTATCACGACTAACTAGTTGTTAATGGCTAACTAGTTGTTAATGGCTAACTAGTTGTTAATAGCTAAGACCTGTTGATTTGGCCTATGATGATCTAATTGCTTTTAGTCTACTGTAGGCAAAATGCTTTCATAGCGTTCAGCACAAACAAAAAGAGCGACCAGATGGTCGCTCTTTTTTATGATTTCAAATCAGTATTAACCACGATGAATCGAGTCATGTGCTTGTTTTAGAAGACTTTGGCTCTCTTGCAAGAATTGTTGTGAGTAGTCACCAAACCAATCACTCACTTGGTTGAAGCTCTCAACAAACTTAGCCTTATCTTTGCCATCTAGGATTTCTAACGCTTCTCCGAAACAGCTATGGAAGCGTCGAATCATCTCTATATTCTCATCCGAAGACAGAATGATATCACCGTACAAGTTCGGGTCTTGAGCAAATAGACGACCAACCATCGCAATCTCAAGTCGGTAGATTGGTGAGCTTAGCTTCAGAAGCTGATCAATATTCGGGTTCTCTTTACTCAGGTGTAAGCCGTAAGCAAAAGAGGTGAAGTGACGAAGTGCTTGAATCAAGGTCATGCCGTGATCGTGTTCAGCTGCATCCATCTGGCAAAGGCTCGCGCCCCAAATACCAAATTGATTCAGTAGCCATTGGTAGCTCTCAGAACCACGACCATCACTGTAAACAATCACCTGCTTAGCAAGGCTTGGAACATCAGGACCAAACATTGGGTGCAATCCAACCACTGGGCCTTGGTGCATGTTCATCATTGCTTGCAGCGGTTTAGATTTAATTGACGTCAAATCACATAGAATACAATCACTTGGTAGATTACCTAGCTTCGCAATCACACCTTCAGTTAAGTGAATTGGAACAGTCACAACCACAAGTCCTGCATTATCCAAGATTTCATCGGCTGTATCCCAATCTTGGCTGCCAAGGACTTTCACTTCGTAGCCAGACAGTTTGAACATACGACCAAACAAGCCACCAAGTTGACCATTACCACCAACGATCACCACTGAACGTAACTCTGGGTTAAGACACTTAAAGCCAGAATCTTTCTCACTGGCATAAGACTCACGCATAGTACGACGCAAAATATCTTCGATTAACTGTGGTGGAACCCCTATTTTCTCGGCTTCTTGACGACGAGATGCCAGCATCGCAGCTTCACGTTCTGGTACATAAATAGGTAAACCATGTTCACTTTTTACTTCGCCTACTTTCTCTACTAGAGCAAGGCGTTGAGCCAGTAAATCCAACATTTGTTTATCGACAGCATCGATTTGGTCGCGTAATTCGTTCAGTTCAACGGCCATTTTATTCCTTACTAATCTATAAGCCCGTGCCAATCTATCATCCCACAATCACGTAGGTTCGCTAGCAACAGACCTTAAAATGCCCCATTAGATGAGGCACTTAAATTTAAACTCTGACTAACCTTTCAAGCGGTTCTCTAAGAACGGGACTAATTCCGTATGTGCATGTTTCAATAGTGCCTCAGTTGAATCCCAATTGATACACGCGTCGGTAATAGAAACGCCGTATTTCATCTCATTGAGAGGTATATCCGAAGATTGATTTCCTTCGTTAATATGGCTTTCAATCATCAGGCCGATAATCGACTTGTTGCCTTCACGAATTTGGTGAATCACATCTTCTGCAACTAAAGGTTGGCGACGGAAATCTTTACGAGAGTTCGCGTGGCTACAGTCGACCATTAGCGCGGCCTCTAAGCCAGATTTACCCAGCTCTTGCTCACATTCGTGTACCGATACTGAATCGTAGTTCGTCTGCTTACCGCCACGTAAAATCACGTGACCATTTGGGTTACCTTGCGTTGTTAGTAGTGCAACTTGACCTTCGCGGCTGATACCCATGAAACGGTGGCTAGAAGAAGCCGCCTGCATTGCATTGATTGCAGTGCCTAGGTTGCCATCGGTACCGTTTTTAAAACCGATTGGCATTGAAAGACCACTTGCCATCTCACGGTGAGTTTGAGATTCAGTCGTACGTGCGCCGATAGCTGCCCAGCTGAAGGTATCTGCTAGGTATTGCGGGCTGATTGGATCTAATGCTTCAGTCGCCAATGGAATTTCCATCTCAGCGAGTTCAACAAGTAGCTCACGACCCACATGCAGACCATGCTCAATATCGAAAGTGCCGTCTAGATGCGGGTCATTGATCAAACCTTTCCAACCTACAGTGGTACGAGGTTTCTCAAAGTAAACACGCATAACAATATACAGTTGATCGCTAAGTTGCTCAGATAAGGCTTTAAGGCGTTTCGCGTACTCTTTCGCAGCTTCAATGTCATGGATAGAACATGGGCCACATACAACAAGCATGCGATGATCTTTCTTATGAATGATGTTTGCGATAGTTTGACGAGACTCTTGAATGAAACGACGAGCATTATCACTCAAAGGCAGTTTTGCTTTTAACTCCTCAGGAGTAATCAGTACCTGTTCGTCGATGATATTGACATTGCTTAATTCACTTTTCTGCATAACTCAACCTGTATATTTATTTTTACACCCAACATTTCCGTTTGGGTTAACAATCTTTAAAAACACAATAACAGCTAAAAAAGCGATTGCAAGTGTAAACAATAAAAAACATTGGCTGTAAATTTTATTTTACACATTAAATTTAACTCACTCTAAGAGATAAATAGGTTTAAACCACGGATCACACATACAAAAAAGGCGATATTTATCATATCGCCTTATCTAAAATTATAATGTGTTTATTTATCACTCACTGCCTAGCATTCGCTTAATCGTCTCTGAGGTCTTTTTCCACCTAGCATCCGAGTGAAGTGTCGACAAATCAAAGCTGTGTTTTTTAAGCAATGAGTTGGCTAAAGGCACCTCTTGAATCGCTAAGTGATCCAGAGCTTCAATTTGTGCATCTCGTTTATTACACATCAACACCATGTCACAACCTGCATTCAAGGCCGCTTTCGCTCTGTCGGCTGGTCCGCCCATAATGGCAGCGCCTTCCATCGTTAAATCGTCAGAGAATACCAAGCCTTTAAACCCAAGCTGCTGCTTCAATACTTTCTGTAGCCAATACTGTGAACCACTCGCAGGTTGATCATCATAGTGAGAGAAAACCACGTGAGCTGGCATCATGGCATCCAATATTCCAGCTTCAATTTGCGCCTTGAAGATTGCCATATCTGTTTCGAAGATGTCGTCTCTAGGGTCATATGGCGTCTCTAAGTGTGAGTCAGCAATCACGCCACCATGTCCAGGGAAGTGCTTGCCTGTCGTCGCCATGCCAACCGACTTCATGCCTTTGATGAAAGCGCTGCTATGACGAACAATGGTATCAATATCTTCACCAAACGCTCGGCTACCAATCGCTTTACACTCGTGGCCTTTGTCTAATACTGGCGCAAAGCTCAGATCGATATCATGGGCAATCAATTCTGCCGCCATCAACCAACCCGCTTGTTCTGCTAACTGTTCGCCATTATTCTTAGTCGCGAATTCTTGAGCAGCTGGGATAATTGAAAAGCCATCGCGGAAGCGCTGAACTCGGCCACCTTCTTGATCGACACCAATCAAAATAGGACGTTTCGCTACCTTGCGAATTTCTTTGTTTAACGCCGATAACTGTTTGCTATCGTGGTAGTTTCGAGCAAATAAGATGAGACCACCAACAGTTGGGTGCTCTAAAATTTCTTTGTCTTCCGCAGTCAGTTCGTAGCCTGCAACATCAACCCACAACGGTCCCATATTTATCCCTTATTAAACCTAATTTCATAAACTTCCCGAGGTTATTCTCTTTAAATTTGCTTTACAATGTTTTTAAACCAATCTGTGGAAGACTTTAAGAATGCAGTGCAAGAGCTTAGGAATGGATCATAAAGAACTGTATATCGGTGTGATGTCAGGGACGAGTATGGACGGTGTTGATACGGCCTTAGTGTCGATTGAAGATACACGTATAATATTGCTTGCTCATGATGAGTTCCCAATGCCTGATGATCTCAAAGCGCGTCTACTTGAAGTCTGTATTGGTCAGAAAACCGATTTGATTGCCATTGGCGAACTCGACCACCAGCTTGGCCATCTGTTTGCTGATGCGGTTCTGCAACTTCTCGAAAAGTCAGGCACACCAGCACCTTCTGTAACTGCGATAGGTAATCATGGTCAAACAGTGTTCCACCAGCCAACAGGCGATTCGCCATTTACCATGCAGTTGGGTGATGCCAACATCATTGCCGCTAAAACACAGATTCAAACGGTTGCCGATTTTCGACGTAAAGACATGGCATTAGGCGGACAAGGTGCGCCATTAGTCCCCGCCTTCCACCATACGATTTTCCACCCGCAAGACAGCTCGGTTGTGGTGTTGAATATTGGTGGTATCTCGAATATTTCAGTGCTGCGCCCTAATCAGCCAACGCTTGGTTATGATACAGGTCCGGGCAATATGTTGATGGACGCTTGGGTTGATAAACACACGGGTGAGAAGTTTGACCGTGATGCGCAATTTGCGCTTAAAGGTCAACTCAATCAAGCTTTACTCGAACAGTTGTTAAATGAGTCTTATCTATCTCAAATGCCACCGAAAAGTACTGGTAGAGAACTATTCAACCTACCTTGGCTAGAGCAACAATTAACAGAATTTAAAGATCTTGCAGTAGAAGATGTTCAGCGCACGCTTTGTGAATACACCGCATTGACGATAGCCAATGAAGTGGAGACTTATCGCTTGGGTAACCAGCCTGCACTGTATGTGTGTGGCGGTGGTACAAGAAACCCATTGTTGATGAAGAGACTGTCTGAATTGCTTCCAAGTTGGGAGGTTGACTCAACCACCAGTAAAGGCGTGGATGCCGATTACATGGAAGCAATGGCCTTTGCGTGGCTTGCTCAGCGTCATGTTCATAAACTGCCAAGCAATTTACCAGAAGTGACTGGCGCAAGCAGAGCGGCCTCTCTAGGCGTTCTCTATCGAGCTGACTAAACAACTTTAGAACCATAATTTTAGAATCACCATTTAAGGATCATTATGAGTAACGACGCTCTCATATCAGCGCTCTCGCACCTCGTTTCGGAGGGGAGAAACCCTGACACTATGGATATTGATCTGCTCACCTCTCTCGAAGTGGTTGAAAAGATTAACCAACAAGACAAACAAGTCCCACTGGCGATTGAAGCGGAACTGCCGCAGATCGCGAAAGCGGTTGATAAAATTGCTCATGCCTTTCAAAACGGTGGTCGACTGATTTATATGGGTGCAGGTACCAGTGGTCGATTAGGTGTGTTAGATGCCTCAGAATGCCCACCGACTTTTGGCGTTTCAGACAAGATGGTTATCGGTCTCATCGCTGGCGGACCCGAAGCGATTTTAAAAGCCAAAGAAGGCGCTGAAGATTCGCTGACTCTCGGTATTGAAGACCTAAAAGCTATTCAATTTACAGAAAATGATGTCGTGGTAGGCATTGCAGCCAGTGGCCGTACACCTTACGTGATTGGTGCGCTCAACTATGCGAATCAGATTGGTGCAGTAACGGTTGCGCTGTCTTGTAACCCTAGCTCTCCGATCGCTGAGATTGCTCAAATCGCGATAAGCCCAGTGGTTGGCCCAGAAGCCTTAACCGGTTCCACACGTCTCAAATCAGGTACCGCGCAAAAATTGGTGCTCAACATGCTGACCACTGCCAGCATGATTCGTATTGGTAAGAGCTACCAGAACTTGATGGTCGACGTAAAAGCGACCAATGAAAAATTGGTTGCCCGCGCAGCTCGTATCGTAATCCAAGCAACGGAGTGTGACAAAGCCCTTGCAGTTTCGACACTTAAAACCACCGATTATGATGTGAAGCTATCTATTTTGATGATTCTAACAGGGCTAGATTTAGAACTGGCCAAGGCTCAACTTGATCAACAAAATGGTTTCTTGAGAAAAGCTGTCGAGAATAATCAGTAATCTTAATTTGGTTTGTGGTTTCTCATTTAGACAGCTACTTTAACGACATACAAAAAGACCAGTACACATACGGCACTGGTCTTTTTAATTTCTAATCGCTAGCTTGAGCTTAGTAGTCGTTAGAAAACTCATCCCAGCCGCGCTGCCATTCCATACGGAAACGTTGAGCGTCTTCCGTACCTGAACAAATGCCTTCATAAACCTGGCCCGATAAGCCAATTTGATAAGCATGGTTTGGGTTGCAGTATTCAGTCACACCTAGGTGGTAACCTTCTGTGTAACTCGCTTGATCGACTGCGCCAAGCTCAGTCATCTCTGAATACGAACGCTGAGTGTGCCCTTTAATACCATCACGATAGCCAATCTCTTGCCAATTGCCTTCGGCCGCTAAATCTTGAACATTGGCGCTGCATCCTGCAAGGCTAAATGCCACGGCGAATAGTGCTATTATTTTTTTCATTTCAATCCTTTATATTGTTACTTCACCACTTCCTGACGAAGTGCTGCCTTTGTGGCGATTCTCCGCTGAACACGTACTGATGTCCACTCATTGTATGTTGTTGCCCTCTTAAGCAAGAGAACAAACCGCTCAATCAGTTATAACACCACTTAATTAGCTATTCGACCACTCACTCTGATAGCGGAAGTTTCTTCTCATACACTCCTTTAATATACACCCTGACTTAATTAATACATTCAGGGATAACAAATTATGATGTGGTTTCTTACCTGTGTTGCAGCACTCATTGGTGGCTACTTTATTTACGGTGCCTTTATCGAGAAGATTTTCGGTATCAATGAAAAGCGTCAAACACCCGCTCACACCAAGCAAGACGGCGTGGACTTCGTTCCAATGTCGACGCCAAAGGTTTACCTAGTTCAACTGCTTAACATTGCAGGTGTAGGTCCAATCTTCGGCCCTATCATGGGTGCCCTTTACGGCCCAGCAGCAATGCTTTGGATCGTGCTAGGTTGTATCTTCGCAGGTGCCGTACACGACTACTTCTCAGGTATGTTATCTATCCGCAATGGTGGCGCTTCAGTTCCAACCATCACTGGACGTTACCTAGGCAATGGCGCAAAACACTTTATGAACATCTTTGCCATTGTTCTACTGCTTCTTGTTGGTGTGGTATTCGTTTCGGCTCCAGCAGGCATGATCACTAACCTAGTGAACGACCAAACTGATTTCGTAATGTCTACGAGCACCATGGTTGTCATCATCTTTGCTTACTACATCATCGCAACGATTGTCCCTGTCGATAAAATCATTGGTCGCTTCTACCCACTGTTCGGTGCACTGCTTATCTTTATGTCTGTTGGCCTAATAACTGCGATTGGTCTGTCTGACGAGCACCAAATCATGGGTGGCTTCGAGATGAAAGACATGTTCACTAACATGAACCCTAACGATCTACCGCTTTGGCCTGCTCTATTTATCACCATCGCTTGTGGTGCTATCTCTGGCTTCCACGCAACTCAGTCTCCACTAATGGCGCGCTGCATGGAAAACGAGAAAAACGGTCGCTTCGTATTCTACGGTGCAATGATTGGTGAAGGCATCATCGCTCTAATCTGGTGTGCGCTTGCTCTGTCATTCTTCGGTTCAGTTGAATCTTTATCTGACGCGATTGCAAACGGCGGCCCTGGTAACGTGGTATACAGCGCTTCATTTGGCCTACTGGGTGTATTTGGCGGTATCCTTGCTTTCCTTGGCGTGGTTATCCTGCCTATCACTTCTGGTGATACAGCGTTCCGTTCAAGTCGTCTTATCCTTGCTGAATACTTCAACATGGAACAGAAGACACTGCGTAACCGCCTACTGATGGCTCTACCACTGTTCGTTATCGGTGGCATCCTGACTCAAGTAGACTTCGGCATCATCTGGCGCTACTTCGGTTTTGCTAACCAATCAACAGCAGTCATGATGCTATGGACAGCTTCGGCTTACCTACTTCGTCACAATAAACTGCACTGGGTAACAACGGTTCCAGCTGTGTTCATGACATCTGTGTGTATCACATTCATCCTGAACAACAGCCAACTGGGCTTTGGTCTACCAATGCAAATCTCAACCATCATTGGTGTGGTGAGTGCGCTAGGTGTTGCGGCTTACGTTATTAAAATTTCAAAAGGCAAAGGCGATATCGACCTAGCTGATGAAGAAGAGAAAGAAGCAAAAGGCGTTACCAAAACAGCCTAGTTCTTTAAGGCTCTTGGGAACAAGAGACCAATCTTCAGAGAAAGAGACAAAAGAACAGCCAAACACAACTTCGCTTGCTCCCGTAATCACTCAGTGATTCGTGGAACCTAAGACTAAAGCCCGTCCACTGTGATGGGCTTTATTGTTTGTAGGCGTTAGTGCTTTCGACTCTGGGAAGCGAATATAGGCTACTAAAACACAAGCAAAGCTACCGTTACCAAGCAATGAGCTTTACACTTAACAAGCGTCTCAATAGGTGAAAATATGGAACTCATTCTCTCTCTGCTGCAACAAACCTGCGTCTACTTAGTGATTGCTTACATGCTGAGTAAAACCCCACTGATTCTCCCTTTGTTGAGCATCTCTTCACGCTTAGGCCATAAGATCAGCTGCTACGTTCTGTTCTCCCTATTCTGTATTATGGGCACCTATTTCGGACTGCAAATCAATGATGCCATCGCCAACACGCGAGCGATGGGCGCGGTAATGGGCGGTTTGTTTGGTGGTCCTGTAGTTGGCTTTGCGGTCGGCTTTACTGGCGGGATTCATCGCTATTCATTGGGTGGATTTACGGACTTAGCTTGTGCTATCTCAACGACAGCAGAAGGCTTGATTGGTGGCCTGCTGCATGTGTACTTAGTCAGAAAGAACAAAGCCAGTCAGCTGTTTAATCCGCTGGTAGTGTTCTCTGTCACCCTATTTGCAGAAATTATTCAAATGTTGATTCTGCTCGCAGTCGCCAAACCCTACGAACAATCCTATGCTCTGGTCTCCGATATTGCGGCGCCAATGATCATCGCTAACTCGGTCGGTGCAGCACTGTTCATGAGCATCATCCAAGACAGAAAAACCATCTTCGAAAAGTACTCGGCTACCTTCTCACGCCGCGCACTGACCATTGCCGAACGTTCGGTGGGTATTTTGCATGGTGGGTTCAATTCCGATAACGCACAAAAAATCGTACGTATCGTTTATGAAGAGACCAACGTAGGGGCGGTAGCGATTACCGACCGAGAGAAAATCCTCGCGTTCGTTGGTATTGGTGATGAACACCATATTCCGAACACCCCGATTTCATCGCAAAGCACGCTCACTTCGATGGAACAGAACGACATCATCTACCTTGATGGCAAAGAGAACCCATACCAATGCTCCTTGTCGCAGGATTGTAAATTGGGTTCTGCGTTGATTATTCCATTGCGCGCGGGTAACGAAGTGGTCGGCACCATCAAGCTCTATGAGCCAAAGCTGAAACTATTCTCAACTATCAATATGTCGATGGGTGAAGGTATCGCTCAGCTATTGTCGAGCCAGATCCTATTCAGCAACTATCAGCAGCAGCAAACGCTGCTGACACAAGCGGAAATCAAACTGCTGCACGCTCAAGTGAATCCACACTTCTTGTTCAATGCGCTTAACACCATCAGCGCAGTAACACGTCGTGATCCAGATAAAGCTCGAGAGTTGATTCAGCACCTGTCTCACTTCTTTAGAAGCAACCTAAAGCAGAACATCAATACCGTGAAGCTCAAAGACGAACTGGCACACGTCAACGCTTACCTGACCATAGAGAAAGCACGCTTTACTGATCGACTAGAAGTGGAATGGGATATCGACCCGCAGTTATATGAATCTCAATTGCCGAGCTTTACCCTGCAACCGCTGGTAGAAAACGCCATCAAACATGGGATATCTAACATGTTGGAGGGCGGTAAAGTGAAGATCTCTAGCGAGGCTTTCAAGGGTGGATTCAAGTTAACCGTTGAAGACAATGCAGGTAATTATCAGAAGCCATCTCAAGATCATGTAGGATTAGGGATGGAAATTGTTGATAAACGACTCACTAATTTCTTTGGACAAGATTCAGCACTAAAAATAGAATCTCAACCACAGCAATTTACTCGAATGAGCTTTATCATACCTATACTCAAATAATGGTATTTTCGGGGACGGATCGCTCCGAGTTGAAACATTTAGAAGCAGACATTTAACAGATAAGCGTGAACCAAGCAGGGACAGAACCAAGATGAAGATTGTAGGATGTTAAAGGCATTAGTTGTCGATGATGAGCTTTTTGCTCGCGAAGAGCTGATTGAGCTGCTGACCGAAACCGGAGAAGTGGAAATCATCGGCCAAGCGAGTAACGCGATCGAAGGACTGAAACAGATCAACCTACTCAAGCCTGATGTCGTGTATTTGGATATCCAAATGCCGCAGGTTACCGGGATTGAGCTGTTAAGCATGCTTGACCCAGATACCATGCCTTACGTGGTATTCGTCACCGCCTACGACCAATATGCGATTCAAGCCTTTGAAGATAACGCTTTTGATTACCTACTTAAACCAGTCGAGCCTTGTCGATTAAACAAGAGCGTTTGTCGCCTGAATAAGGTCATCAAGCAAAATCAGAAAGCACCAGAACAGAACATCTCGGCGATTGCTCCCTGTCACTTAGAGCAAATCCCATGTATTGGTCATAACCGCATTGTGATCATGGCAAGCCAAACGGTAGAGTGCGCCTATTCCGATATCAGTGGTGTGCATGTTCGTAGCTCATCGCAAACTGCGACCTCACAGTTAACACTAAAGATCTTGGAAGAAAAAACCGATTTGATCCGCTGTCATCGCCAATATTTGATCAACATAAAATCGATCCAAGAGATCAAACTGCTAGAGAATGGATTAGCGGAGATCATTACCCTGACTGGCTTTGAAGTGCCTGTCAGTCGACGCTACTTAAAGACTTTAAAAGAGCAACTCGGTCTCCAATAACGCGTTAGAAGTTCGACGCCTAGTTCCAAAGCACGATCAAAAAAGCCAACGTATCAACGTTGGCTTTCTGCTGTTTACAAATCAATAGTGTTTGCAAATCGATAGTGTTACGCATCGATCTTGTCACCAATCAATAGAGATTAGTCGACTTGCTTAATCTGTAGCTCTTTTGGTACTTCAAAGAACATGTTCTCTTCACGACCTTGAATCTCTTCAACGTCAGTCGCACCTAGCTCACGAATACGATCTAGAATTTGGTTTACCAGCTCTTCAGGAGCAGAAGCACCGGCTGTTACACCGATTTTCTTTTTCCCTTCAACCCACTCGGTTTGAATATCTTCAGGACAGTCAGTTAGGTAGCCTGGTGTGCCTAGTTTCTCAGCTAGCTCTTTTAGACGAGTTGAATTCGATGAGTTCTTAGAACCAACAACAATCACTACATCAACGTCATTCGCCATCTCACGCACGGCATCTTGACGGTTTTGAGTCGCATAACAGATGTCGTCTTTACGAGGGCCTTGAATCTCAGGGAATACACGACGCAACTCTTCAATTACATCTGCCGTTTCATCAACAGACAAGGTAGTTTGGCTAACATAGTGCAGGTTACTCGGATCGTTCACCACTAGATTCTGTACGTCCTCTGGTCTTTCAACCAAGTACATACCACCAGTTTGGCTCGCGTACTGACCCATAGTGCCTTCCACTTCAGGGTGACCCGCGTGGCCAATCAGTACTACTTCCATATGTTTGCGGCTCGCACGAGCAACCTCCATATGAACTTTAGTCACCAAAGGACACGTCGCATCGAATACCGTTAACTCACGCTCTTTCGCTTCTTTACGAACCGCTTGAGAAACACCGTGAGCCGAGAAGATCACGATGTTGTCGTCTGGTACTTCACTCAGTTCTTCGACAAAAATAGCACCACGCTGTTTGAGCCCCTCAACAACAAAGCGGTTGTGTACCACTTCATGGCGAACATAGATCGGTGGCTGATACATTTCGAGTGCACGCTCTACGATGCTGATCGCACGATCGACACCGGCACAAAAGCCACGAGGGTTAGCTAACATTATTTTCATTTCATTGCTCATCATTTACCGCGGTACTAAGGTTGTTTCTATAGAGTTCGCCGTCAGCGAGGTTCGCATTCTACAGTGAAGCGCCTAGACAGTGAAGCTCTGGGTGACATCACAGCTGTAAGGCTATCTTGTTCTAGCGTGAAGACAGCTATTCTAACGTTAAGATAGTTATTCTACCGCTAAGATGTTGACGTCAAACGTAACGTCTTGACCAGCAAGTGGGTGGTTAAAATCAACCGTCACTGAAT
The DNA here is from genome assembly GCF_041467595.1 of Vibrio sp. 10N.247.311.13. NCBI lineage: Bacteria > Pseudomonadati > Pseudomonadota > Gammaproteobacteria > Vibrionales > Vibrionaceae > Vibrio > Vibrio sp. 10N.247.311.13. The sequence goes on from NZ_JBFSUX010000042.1 coordinate 30,859, forward strand.
CACCTGCGATGTCAGTAATAATCCCTGGGATTTCCATACCGTCAGGACCAGAGAATGCCATGATAGTGCCCACTTCAACTTCAGAATCGCCAACAAACTTAGCACGATCCATATAGTGAATATGATCAGGGTTTGGCATACCAAACGCGTCTTCTGCTTTCAGTTCGATAGACTTTTCAGTTCCAGCTTCAAGTCCGAGTAAGCACGCTTCAAAGTTCTCACTTAGGCTGCCATCGCCCATGACGAACTTTGCTGGTTTGCCCATATTTTCCGTACTATCGGCAACTGAACCATCCTTCATTTTAATCGTAAAATGTAGAGTTACTGCTGAATCATTTTTAATTGCTGCCACGTTACTTTCCTTAGATTTCTTTATTATTTGAAAACGCAATTTGCTTCGCTCTCATATTACTTGCAGCATAAAAAAAAGCGCCGTCGGAATCAACCGACAGCGCTTAGGGCTATTCTATTCTGTGAGTCATAGACTGACTTTGAGGCAAGCTATTTGCTTTCGTCTTTCTTACGGAAACCATCTAAGATGATCATCGCAGCACCGATACAGATTCCCATATCCGCTAAGTTAAATGCAGGCCAGTGGTAAGTGCCCCAGTAGAAGTCTAAGTAATCGACAACAAAGCCATGTACGACTCGGTCAAACACATTACCTACTGCACCACCAATGATGATCGCATAAGCAATGTTATTCCACTTCTCTGTTGCTGGTAGTTTGCTCATCCAGTACGTCAGCATACCTGTTACCGCAAATGCGATACCCGTAAATAACCAACGCTGCCAACCACTTTGATCACTCAAGAAGCTAAACGCTGCACCGTAGTTATGCACGTACAAAAAGTTAAAGAATGGCAGCACCTCAATACGGTTTGCCCAACCATAACCCATATTGTCCATGACAAAGAGTTTAATGCCGATATCAGCCAAGAAGACCAATAGAGCCAGCCATAACCAACGTACACCAGATTGTTTTAACGAAACTTCACTCATTTCTATTCCTAGTATTTACGAAGTTGGTATTCATTGTTAGTCACCTTACGTGACCTTGATTACCAACTTGGTTAAACACATTTCCTATAACTAAAAATAACCCCAGTTGATACTGGGGCTATGATTTTTACAAAAAGTTCAGTCTTTCTCTGAGTCGTGAGTCGTTATGCGAACTTACGCACTTCGCCTTCACCGTCGATGTTCGACACACAACGACCACAAACTTTCTCGTGACCTTCGATAGTGCCTACATCTGGAGTGTGGTGCCAGCAACGGTCACACTTCTCAGCTTCAGTAGCCGCAACTTCAACGAATAGACCAGCAACGTCTGTCGCTTGCGCTGCATCAGACTTCTCGCTCAGTGGCTTAACAACAGCTGCAGAGGTGATAAGTACGAAACGTAGCTCATCTTCTAGCTTGTTGATTTTAGCCGCTAGTGCATCGTCAGCGTATAGAGTAACTTCAGCTTGCAGTGCACCACCGATCGTTTTCTCTTTACGAGCATCTTCAAGAAGCTTGTTCACTGCGCCACGAACAGACTGGATTTCAGTCCAGAATTCGTTGCTTAGCTCTTCGCCTTCTGCAAGACCAAATAGACCTTCGAACCACTCACCTGTGAATACGAACGTGTCGCGCTGCTCTCCAGTTGGTAAAGAGCTTGGCATTTCGTTCCAAATTTCATCTGCAGTGAACGACATGATAGGTGCCATCCAACGAACTAGAGCTTCTACGATGTAGTAAAGCGCCGTTTGACAGCTACGTTGAGCATGGCTGCCCTGCTTCGCTGTGTACTGACGGTCTTTGATTACGTCTAGGTAGAAAGAACCCATTTCGATAGAACAGAACTGCATTAGACGTTGAGTCACACCGTGAGTGTTGTACTCGCCGTATGCTTTAACAATCTCTTCTTGTGCAGCTTGAGCACGGCCAACAGCCCAGCGATCAAGTGCAACCATCTCTTCAGCAGGAACTAGGTCAGTTTCAGGGTTGAAACCGTTCAAGTTCGCTAGGAAGAAACGAGCCGTGTTACGAATACGACGGTAAGCATCCGCTGAACGCTTCAGGATTTCATCAGAAACCGCAACTTCACCCGTGTAGTCTGTAGAAGCAACCCATAGACGCAGGATATCTGCACCTAGCTTGTTGGTTACGTCTTTAGGAGCAACAACGTTACCGATAGATTTAGACATCTTACGGCCGTTACCATCCACTACGAAACCGTGCGTTAGTACTTGCTTGTACGGTGCTTCGTCTTTCATCGCGATAGATGAAATTAGAGAAGACTGGAACCAGCCACGGTGTTGGTCTGAACCTTCAAGGTAAAGATCAGCACTGTGAGTGCGCTCTTCGTTCGGGAAGTTGTACTCTTCACGAGAATCAACAACAGAGAAGTGCGTAACACCTGAGTCGAACCATACGTCTAGCGTATCCATTACTTTTTCGTACTTATCAGCGTCTTCTGCGCCCATAAGTTCAGCAGCGTCTACATCCCACCAAGCTTGAATGCCTTTCTCTTCAACTAGCTTCGCAACTTTTTCAATAAGCGCTGGGCTTTCTGGGTGAAGTTCTGCTGTTTCTTTATGAACAAACAAAGCAATTGGCACACCCCAAGTACGTTGACGAGAGATACACCACTCAGGACGACCTTCAACCATGCCTTCGATACGGCTTTGACCCCATTCAGGCAACCACTCAACACTCTTGATTGACTCTAGTGCTTTAGCACGTAGGCCAGCTTGATCCATAGAGATGAACCATTGTGGTGTTGCGCGGAAGATGATTGGAGTTTTGTGTCTCCAACAGTGTGGGTAACTGTGCTCGTAAGCGTGGTGATGCAGAAGTGCACCTTTCTCTTTTAGAACTTCTAAAACAGAGTCGTTCGCTTTGAATACGTGCTGACCAGCAAATAGCTCTGTATCTGGCAGGTAAACGCCGTTAGAACCAACTGGGTTAGCGATTTCTAGGTTGTACTTTTTACCAACCACGAAATCTTCTTGACCGTGACCAGGCGCAGTGTGAACCACACCAGTACCTGAATCTGTTGTTACGTGATCGCCAAGAACTGCAGGAACAGTAAAGTCGTAGAACGGGTGGTTGAACTGAGAAAGCTCAAGATCAGCACCTGTAGCAAAACCAAGGTTGTGGAAGTGCTCGATACCTGCACGATCCATTACGTCTTTTGCTAGTTCAGAAGCAACAACGATACGTTGAGCAGGCTGGTCGCCATTCGCTTCAACTTGGATAAGCACGTATTCAAGATCATCACGTAGACATACTGCGCGGTTAGCAGGCAGAGTCCATGGTGTTGTTGTCCAGATAACGATAGAAATTTCGCCTTGACCCGCATGACCTTCAGCTAGAGTAAATTTCTCTAGAAGCGCCGCTTCGTCAGCTGCTGTAAATTTCACATCGATAGATGGAGAAACTTTATCTTTGTATTCAACTTCAGCTTCAGCCAGAGCAGAACCACAATCAGTACACCAGTGAACGGGTTTGAAACCTTTAAGAAGGTGACCTTTGTCTGCGATTTTGCCAAGAGAACGAATGATGTTCGCTTCTGTGCCAAAATCCATAGTGCGATAAGGTTTGTCCCACTCGCCCATGATGCCAAGACGTTTGAAGCTCTCTTTCTGACCTTCAACTTGACCCGCAGCGTACTTTCGACACTCTTCGCGGAATTCAGCCGCCGAAATCTTCTGACCAGGCTTACCTTTCTTCTTCTCAACCATTAGCTCGATTGGAAGACCGTGACAGTCCCAACCAGGGATGTACGGTGCATCAAAACCAGAAAGGGTCTTAGATTTGATAATAATGTCTTTAAGAATCTTATTCAGCGCGTGGCCAATGTGAATATCGCCGTTCGCGTATGGAGGGCCATCATGCAGTACGAAAGATTTTTTACCTTTCTTTGCCTTACGGATTTCGCCGTAAAGATCTTCTTTGTACCAACGCTTCAGCATTTCTGGCTCACGATTTGCCAGATTGCCGCGCATTGGGAACCCTGTTTCTGGTAAGTTCAGGGTATCTTTATAATCACTCATCGATTCTTAATTCCGTTATATTGGGCGAAGTTAGACATTATGTTAATCGGTGGAATCATCCGATTAATTCTTTAGCTGAAGCAGCCACACCCTTGCGGCTTCAGCATCCAATTCTATTTGATTCTTTAGTGCGTCGAACGATTCAAATTTTATCTCGTCGCGCAGTTTGTGCAAAAGTCGTACTTCTAACTGTTTACCATATAAATTGGCTTTAAAGTCAAAAAAATGCACTTCCAATTGCTGCCTTACCCCATTAACTGTTGGTCGTTGTCCAATATTAGCAACGCCACCGACAGGAACACCGTCGATATCCAAAGCTTCAACAACATACACTCCCGATACAGGAGAAACACAACGCTTTAATGGAATATTAGCGGTAGGGAAACCGATAGTTCTCCCTAGTTTTCGACCATGGGACACTCGACCACTAATACTGTAATCACGTCCTAACATGGTAGCACTTGCAGCCAAGTCATCGACCGCTAATGCATTTCGTATCTCAGTACTGCTTACTCGTAATTGGTTTAAGCAATAGCTTTGGGTGCTGACCACCTCAAAACCGTACTTCTCGCCCGCCTCTTTGAGCATAGCGAAATTACCGGTACGACCTTTACCAAAGCAAAAATCGTCACCAACCACCAAGAACTTCACACCAAGCTTATCAACCAAAAGATCCTTAATGAATGCTTCCGCGGATAAACTTGCAAAATACTGATTAAAATTAACACACAATAAGCGACTGATATCTAGCTTACTCAGTTGCACGTATTTGTCTCGTAAACGAGTTAAACGTGCTGGCGCTCTATCTCGGGCAAACAGCTCCATAGGCTGCGGTTCAAACGTCATAACAACAGAAGGTAGCCCTAATGCTGCAGCTTGTTTAGAAACCTGACTCAAAACCTCTTGATGTCCTAAATGAACACCATCGAAGTTACCTATGGTTAATACACAGCCATGATGCTGCGCTTTAATATTGTGTATACCTCGGATCAGTTCCATTATGATCAGCTAAAACCTGTTATTTGCATCATTTATTGTGTGAAACCGACGGATTATATACTAATCAGTATTAATCTGTCGCTGCTTTTAAATGTTTTACTCGGATACCTAAAATCAGTACCGAAACAATATAAACAAAGCCACCAAGTCCAATCAAGCCAGTTAATGTCAGCGCTCTCTGGCTAAAGCTCCATTCAAGCCAATGTTGCATATTATCCAGCTGCCATAAAATAGCCGCTACCATCACCACACCTGAGATAATTAATTTGGCACTGAACAACAAGGTTGTCTTAGTTAATTGATACACACCCGCAAGGTGCAATCCTCGATATAACAAGGCCATATTCACAAAGGCAGACAGTGCCGTCGCAATCGCCAGACCCACATAGCCATAAAAATAAGCAAAGATCGCGTTAAACACCATATTGGTCACCATAGCGATAATGCCGTACTTAACCGGTGTTTTGGTATCTTGGCGAGAGTAATAGCCCGGAGCTAAAACTTTAATCAGCATGAAATTAAGCAAGCCTGATGCGTAAGCTACCAATGACATCGATGCTTGCTGTACATCGTGTGGAGAGAACTCACCACGCATAAATAGCACCATCAACATGGGTTTAGCTAAAACGATAAGACCTAACATCGCAGGAATACCAAGCAGCAACACCATGCGCACGCCCCAATCCATGGTATGCGCGAACCCTTCCCCTTGAGCATCTACGTGTTTACGAGACAAAGCAGGAAGAATCACAGTCGCAATCGCGATACCGAATAAACCGAGAGGAAATTCAAGCAGTCGGTCTGAGTAGTACAACCAACTGATAGAGCCTGTTGCGAGGAAGCTGGCAATAAAGGTATCAAACAATAAGTTGATTTGGCTGACCGATACACCGAACAGAGCAGGGATCATTAATGTGCGGATCTTAACCACACCCGGGTCTCTCCATCCCCACTTCGGCTTAACCAACACACCCGCTTTGATCAAGAAAGGCATTTGGAAAAGGAATTGGACTAAGCCACCAAGAAACACACCAATAGCCAAACCAATTTCTGGTTGTTCTAAATTAGGTGAGATAAACCATGCAGCGCCTATGATCATCACGTTCAAGAACACAGGAGTAAAAGAAGAGACCGCAAATTTACCTAATGTATTAAGAATGGCACCAGATAAAGCGACGAAGGTGATAAACCATAAATAAGGAAAGGTAATCTTGAGCATAAAGCTCGCTAGCTCAAATTTGGGTGCTGATGGGCCATCATTTAGCCAGTCGATAAACCAACCCGCACCAAACATCGCGGTGATCACGCCAGAGCCCAATACCCCGATGACGGTGACAATAGAAACTAAAACCCCGAGCGTCCCCGACACCTTAGCAATTAAATCTCGTGTCTTATCTTTATCACCTGCGGCGTGATATTCCGTTAATACAGGAACAAACGCTTGAGAAAACGCACCTTCTGCAAAAAGTCGACGTAAGAAATTAGGAATTTTATTAGCGAAGAAAAATACGTCGGCACTCGCTCCTGCCCCCATCAAATTTGCTACTACTACATCACGTACTAGCCCCAATACACGGGAAACAAAAGTCATTGCGCTGACAATCAGGCCTGACTTTAATAGTCGTTTACTCACAGAAACCTCTGACACTGGTTGATTACTTTCAAGCGAGGATAAATACTATCCTGTCCTAAGAAGCATATTTATTAGCATTGGTCTAAAAATGCTGTTAGAATCCCCGCCATCTTAACCGCGATGACCTTTCCATACCAAAGTTTGTTTGGCTACGATTGGTTTTTGCACAAATCATTTGACAATTAAGCGCTAATGAGGGATAGTCCTCGCCCTTAAATTGTCACCGAACTAAGTTTTTGGGAGTTAGACCCTTGGCAAACAGTAAATCTGCTAAGAAGCGCGCTATCCAAGCTGAGAAACGTCGCCAGCACAATGCTAGCCGTCGTTCTATGATGCGCACTTACATGAAAAAGACTATCGCAGCTATCGCAGCTGGTGATAAAGAAGCTGCAACTGCTGCTCTTGTAGAAGTTACACCACTTCTTGACCGTATGGCGACTAAAGGCCTTATTCATAAGAATAAAGCTGCACGTCATAAGTCTCGTTTCGCTGCTGCAATCAAAGCTCTTTAATAGAAATTTGATTACAACGCAAAACGAAAAAAACCGGCCTAGGCCGGTTTTTTTATATCTAAATTTTGAGTAACGCTTTTATTTTACGTGCTAACAGCCGTTTTTCTGACCGATAAACAATTTAAGCAGATAGATAAAACAAACAATCAGAAAAATAAATAGAGAAGCAAATTGGTACGTAGATAGGTAGATAGGTAGATAGGTAGATAGGTAGATAGGTAAACACTAACGTTCAATGTGAAATGCTAACACTTCCTTGTGTCATTCTATCGCTGATAAGAAATCCCCCTCCCACCAGCAATAAGCTACTTGCAGTAAATACCATGCAGTAGGTTAATCATCGCTTTTACTTCTTCACTACTCAATGTGTAATACACAGTTTGAGCTTCTTTGCGAGTTTCGACCAAACCATCTCTTCTCAACCAAGCAAGATGTTGAGATAAAGCAGACTGACTCAGTTCCAACTTGCCGCACAACTCCCCAACCGACAGTTCAGTACCATGTAATAGGCATAAGATCTGTAAGCGACGCTCGTTGGCCATGGCTTTGAGTAGAATCACAGCTTGTGCTGAGTTCTTCTCCATCTCTTTTAAGTTCATAGTTTGGCTCCCTACAACCTTTACGCCAACTACGGGCTATCAGTATTTCCGGCATATTGCGGAGTTATGATAATCGATATCAATTCATTAACAAACTATCTCACTCGAACAATTTGCTAAAATCTGCGTCACATACGTTTTTTACTGCTGGATGTTGGATCATCCTCTCAGCAAATATGACGTAGTACTCCTCTTTTAACTCTTCAATACCGCCTAATAGTTGCAGTGATGTGTCGTCTTCCACTTCAGACATATAAAGCGTCGGTGCTAAAAATATTACGTCATGATGGTAACGAGCAAAAGCCTTCATCAATGCGGCATCATCAAACTCACCTAAAATATCTGGCTTAAGCCCTTGTCTATCAAACCATTGCAGCACTTTACGACCCATTGAGGTTCGGCTGCCAGGGATCAAAAGCTTTCTTTGCTCCAATACAGCAGGGAAATTAACCCCTTCAACCTGACCTGAACTAAAAAAGCTCATTCCACTCTCACCCAGCTTTTTACTGAACAGGCCCGGGCTTTGACTAGAGTCCACCGGACAGTCAGACAAAATCATATCGAGCTTATGTTGAGAGAGTTGCTCAAGTAGCATTTCATGGGTCGATTCAAAACAGCGCAAGTGAATGCTGTTATCTGGAGGGATGGTCGACATCAGTATCTTACTGACGAGTCTTTTAGAGAGCGCATCCGCGACGCCAACATCAAACAGAATATTGGAGTGCTGGCTGTAATTCACGATGTCCAGCATCTCGTAACTCAGGCCAAACATACGATCGGCATATTTAAAGACCAGTTGCCCAAGCTCTGTAGGCTCAACACTTCGGCCATTACGCTTGGTCAACTTGCCATCCATGCGTTCTTCTAAGGCTTTTATCTGCCCCGTTACCGTTTGTGGTGTTAGGAATAGGGCTTCTGCAGCTTTAGTAACAGAGCCTTGCTTGCAAACCATCCAGAAGTAATACAGATGGTTGTAGTTGAGATGCGACATAGATGTGCCGTAATAAAAGAGTAGATACCCTTTTATATCAAATATGACACCGCCACTCAACAAACTCGAAAAAACCTAACCAAACATAGATTTACCACTTATTTTTTCGAAGTGTCTGATTTCATAATGTAATATTTCATCGATTATTTTCAATTTTTTTCTAACTTTTAAGATCTATATCACCTATAGAATTTCCATTAAAAAACAATTTAAAACAACAACTTAAAACAACCACATTAGCAATTGGAATATTTAAAGAGTAAATCATCACAAAAAAGTCGCACCTAAACCAAAATGTAATATTACTGAAATATTTCCCCTCTAACATCACGCTCAGATTAAACAAACAGACCAAACACAGACTTAAACGGTCCAATGGAGAAAACATTATGAACCAAGCTACTACTGCAGCAGCGCCTATCTCGAGCACTACTCGTTGGCTACGCTGGGCTAACTTGGCATTCATGCTTTACCTACTATTACTTTCAGTTTCAATGGTTGGTACAGGCTTCAAATGGGCAACAGGCGAGCAAGCAAAGGTTCTTTTCGAATTTGCTTCACACCCAGTTGCAGGCTTAATGATTGGTTTAGTAGCAACAGCGCTTATTCAATCATCAAGTACAGTTACTTCAATTATCGTTGGCCTTGTGGCAGGTGGTTTACCTGTTGAGCTAGCAATTCCTATGATCATGGGTGCTAACATTGGTACTACGGTAACCAATACGCTAGTTAGCCTTGGTCACGTTCGTTGTAAAGAAGAGTTCAAACGTGCATTCGCAAGTGCGACAATCCACGACTTCTTTAACCTATTAGCCGTTGCTATCTTCCTACCACTAGAGATGGCGTTTGGAATTCTAGAGAAAATTTCTCACTGGTTAGTATCACCGATGCTAGCAACAGGTGATATGAGCATGGGTGGTCTTAACTTCATCAAGCCAATCACTAAGCCTGTTGTAAGTGCGATTAAAGAACCACTATCAACGTTTGGCGACACTGTTGGCGGCATCATGCTTATCGCTCTAGGTATCGCAACTATCTTCGTAGCTATTACTGTAATGGGTAAGCTGATGAAGAGCCTAATGGTTGGTCGTGCTCGTGAGATTCTAAAGAACGCAATCGGTCGTGGTCCAATCCACGGTATCGCTTCTGGCTCTATCGTGACTATCCTTGTTCAGTCTTCTTCTACGACAACAAGCTTGATGGTTCCACTAGTAGGTTCAGGTGTTCTTAAAGTACGTGACGTTTACCCATTCACTCTGGGTGCAAACATCGGTACATGTATTACGGCTCTACTTGCAGCTACAGCAGTGTCTGGTGAGTTCGCAGTATTCGCACTACAAATTGCTCTAGTACACTTGGTGTTCAACATCATGTCAACGGTATTCATCTTCGGTATCCCGTTCCTACGTGAACTTCCAGTTAAAGCGGCAGACATGATTTCAGACATGGCTGTGAAGAACAAAGCTGTAGTGGCTGGTTACCTTGTTGCGGTATTCCTTGTACTGCCTGGTAGCGTGTTAGCTCTTACCGCTTAATAGCAAAATAAACATCGCTTATAGCAAAGCCCGCTACCTCCTAGGTTGCGGGCTTTTTCTTTTTAAGAGCAGATACGGGATTCGTGTAAGCGAGTATCGAAGAGAAAGAGCCAATGCGCGTTGAGAGTATACGAGTAACATAAAGCATCACACAGCATATGATTTCTCTGCTCTTCGAATCTCGATTACTCGTCACTGTAACTTAGATACAAAAAAGGCTGCACAGAGGCCTGTCTCTTATACACAAATCCCTAAGCCACGCTTGGGGATTTTTTTTGAACTA
>NZ_JBFSUX010000043.1:0-41086 GCF_041467595.1 Vibrio sp. 10N.247.311.13
TTTATCGCCCAAACTGGTTAAATTTTAACAGTGACATCTACCCTGCCAGATAGGGCACTCGTCAATATCAAACCCTCAATCTGCACGAGATGTTGAAGAATCTTTTAAATTACACTTTGACGAAGAGTTTAGCTTATACGCGTTAAAAAACATTATTGCTTCTATAAGAAAGAAATATCGAAGCTTATGCAAAAAAGCGAAGGTAGATAATAATAGCGAACTTATCTCTAACCTTTATAAGGTAGGTTACTTTATCGATCTCGATAAAAGCTCAACCAACCGTATCGCACCAAAGTATGACATCAACCAGTTCAAGCCCAGCCAGTTCGAGATGTTGAAACTGATGTTCAACACCTATCATCGAGAACTGATCAAGGCTCTGATAGCCGTGTTCACCATCTCTTCCTTTTTCCTATTCGTTGTCTACTTTTTCCAAATCCTTTATACGACGAAGATTGCGAATGAATACAGTGAGAACACCAAACACATTGCCGCAGAAGTCATGGACTACGGTTGCGATAGCCACGGGGCTGTGCACTCGCTAAGGCACTCGCTCAACCTTGATTCTGTCGTCATGACCACACCTTATGACTCCTGCTATATCTCTAAAACACGTTCTAAGATGATAGAGCTCAATCAATTAGACGACTTCTACGATAGTGCTGACTTTGCCTATTCACGCTTCATGGATACCGAGCACGACATTGAGATGGTTGCTCGAATATCTAAACGATCTATCGAAGCTCGATACAAGAACTCACTATTGCCTCTATTAGTCGATTCGATTTCCATCCAGAAGAATGGTTACCACATCTTAAACCTTGGCGAAGAGAGTAAATCTATCTATCAAACCTCCCTACCAACGGGTGCAACCATCACCTTCTACAGTGACGACATTGTTGCACTATGGATTGCGCTTTCTCTGATACTCGCCACCCTGCTTTATCGCTCCTATATTCTGGGTTTCGTGATCTACCTGTTTCGTTGGAAACACATCTCCTTTGAAGAAGAGCCGATCATCAACACCGAAGACAACTGCGTTCTCTACTACGAGTTGTTATCTCGTGTGCGTAACGTTGGCGTTTTAAGCTTCATCAACACCATGAGACGCACCAATTTACTCACCTTTCATACTATTTTACTCATCGAGACAGTCAGAAAAGCGAAGTTAAACAACAGCCATGAGATCTATGGTGTCAACGTGTGTCCGAGTGCTTTGGTAGGGTCGAACTTCGCAAGGCTCAGAGAGCATTTAGCCGCGATGGAAGCGAATGAGTTTGTCGTAGAGATTACTGAATATTCGAACATTGGCTATGGGTGTGAGGTTATCGATAACATTAAGGATATCAAAAAGCTTGGTATCACTATCGCTCTGGATGACTTTGGTACGGGCAATAACAACATCGAAATCATCAATGTTATCTCTCCGGCCTATCTAAAACTGGATCGTTGCTTTGTTAAGGATATCGAGTCAGGAGAGCATCATCAGGGTGTATTGCTCAATATCTCGGAGATTGGACGCCTATCAAATATCACAATGATTTATGAAGGTGTCGAGACGCGTAGGCAGCAATATATCTTGTGTCAGTTAGGCTACAACTTACATCAAGGTTACCTATATAGCCGGCCTAATGACTCAAAGGAGCAATAGGCCCAGCCTAATAGAAATCTTGATCAGCAACCATTTCCTATTCAAATAATCATCGCTCATACAGCTGCTTGAGAGCCCACAAGGACGTAGGCTTCAAGTACCCTCCCCGCCAAACATGCTTTATCCAAATATAAAAATATCCGATCCATTTTCATAAAACCCTTGCCAATTCGAATAAAAAGGTTAGTGTTATACACATGTATATCACCATGCAGTTTTAATTATGACCGAATGGAAAGACGACCAACCGATCTTTAGGCAGCTTGCCGCCAAGATCAGTGACCAAATTCTTCAGGGTGTTTGGCTAGAGCTACAAGCATTGCCCTCTGTGCGTGCGGTTGCCGCCGATCTCAAGATCAACCACCTTACTGTCATGAAAAGCTACCAGTTACTGGTGGATGAAGGCTTGGTAGAGAAAAAACGCGGCCAAGGCATGTATGTGGCCGAAGGGGCACTTCAAAAATTGAAAGAGTCCGCACACCAATCATTCATCAACACACAGATCCCAGCCATCGCTGAGACGCTAAGCATCATTGATATGAGTGTCGAAGAACTCGTGAAACAGCTAGCACAACATATAAAGGACAAGTCATGAGTACTTTACTTTCCGTGAAAAACGTAACCAAAACCTATTCAAATCAAGTGGGTGTCGAGAACATCAGCTTTGAGTTAAAACCGGGGCAAGTGCTTGGACTGCTGGGCCACAATGGCGCAGGTAAATCGACTCTGATCAAATCACTGCTTGGTGGACACAACTATCAAGGTGAGATTGAAGTAAACGGCTACCACCCTATCCACCAGCACGCAGAGCTCATGCAGCACTTGTCGTACATCTCAGATGTTAACGTGTTACCAGAGTGGATGACGGTTAAACAACTGCTTCGATACACACAAGGTGTGCACCCTAGCTTCAACAAGCAAAAAGCAGAACAGACATTAAGCAGCACCAACATTAAGTTGTCTTCTACTATCAAGCAGCTTTCTAAAGGGATGAAAGTACAACTTCACCTTGCGATCATCATCGCGACTGACACTCAAGTGTTGATCTTAGATGAGCCTACACTGGGCTTAGATTTGCTGTACCGCGATACTTTTTATCGCCACCTACTAGAATGGTTTCACGACGGTGAACGCGCCATGATCATTGCAAGCCATGAGGTTTCAGAAATTGAACACCTATTAACGGATGTTCTGATTTTAAAACAAGGCCATTGTGTGCTGCAAAAGAGCATGGAAGACATCGAAAATGACTATTTCATTATCGAAGTCGCAAATAACCATTCAAGCGAGATACAGAAACTCAACCCACTGACCTCGCAATCAGGCCTGGGCACCACTAAGTGGTTATTGGAAGGTCAATACAAAGCGCAGGTTGAATCACTGGGTAACATCTATAACGTTGGTCTCGCAGATCTATTCCTTGCAACACAGACGGAGAAGGCATAATGCATCCAAGTTTTTACATGCTAGAAAAAGAACTCATCGAGCACAAAATTAACACTCGATTGCCTCTGTTTGTCGCGTTATGTGGTTTCTTACTGTTCGTTAGTCTGTTCTTCAATGGCGCAGCGCAGCATGAGTTTTTCTTCGAAATGCAAGTGAACGGTGACGTGAGCGACATCCACAGAGAGTTCGCACAAGACCTCAACTCAGTGATCTACTTTGGCGCGGGCCTTATTTCACTGATCCTATCAACGCTTTACATCCCTAAAACGCTGCGTAAAGAGCGCCAAGAAGGCAGTTCGATGTTTTGGAGAAGTATGCCGGTATCTAACGCAATGACTCACGGTGTGAAACTCGGCTTCGGTTTAGTGGTGATTCCGGCTATCTGTGCATTGTTAGTACTGTTCGCAGATTTTCTATTCTGGATATTGAACGTCTCAAGTGAACAACAACTGGCGCTATTGGTTGAACAACAATCTCTGTTTTATGTGCTGAGCAACTGGGTCGTGTTTTTTGGACGAATGATGTTAGTTGCACTGGTTTTATTGCCACTGGCAACCGTCACTCTAGCGATTTCGCAGCTGGTAAACTCTCCATTGCTTGTCATTTTCATCTCAAGCTATGCGATTAAGTTCCTCTCTGTCGCAGTGTTTGGGTTCTATGGCATCAATGACTTCCTATCTCTCATCGCGTCATTACCAATGAATGTACTCATAGCAAGCAACCCATTAAGTGCGATTGCAGAAGCGCCGATTTTATCTTTAGGTATTTACGCACTGATCGGTGTTGGTGGCTATCTACTGAGCCTAAAGCTAAATAGAACGGACGATGTGAGCTTAAAGACGCTGTTCCAACGTTAACGCATTCGCTCCTGACGTTGGTGTTATCTCTCCCGAGCAGGTAACCACACCAGATATCAAAATCTAAATCAAAGCTTCTGAGAAATCGGAAGCTTTTTTTGATCACGACTTTGCGAATACAGATATGGGTAACAAGAACAAAGGTGCAAAGGTGCAAAGGTGCAAAGGGGTTTTAGTTAGGAGTAACAGAGTGAAGCAACAAGAGAATCTAAGAGGAGGTATAATGAGCTGACATTGAATTGCATTGTTGTTAATGCCTGCCAGCTCTTTGGGGATGATTTCTTTAGTCGCCGACCAGATGAAGGTCCTTGAGAGTGCTAATGAAATCGGTTTGTTGCGTTTTACATTTGATTAAGCTTTTCAGCTTTATAAAGCTTTACGATTTAAAGCTTATTTCTTTGATGCTTCTTTTGACGTGTCTTTCCAGTATTGGATACGAACGCGATGAAGCTGTGCTCTTCTCATTTTTTTCATAAGGGATATTTCCTTTTCTTTAACTGCTCTTCATGAGCTATTTTTATTGCCAACGAATCGAATCTAACGGTGTTTGATGCCCAGATCAATGATACAAATCACAAAATATATAGAGTTTTGAGTACCATTTACATCAAAGTATGACCTAGATATCAACTATAGCTCAATTCAATCCTATGAGCCGCTGTTCAAAATTAAGGTTAGTTCTCTCAGATGACAAATTCATTTCAGTATCAATACAGTTCAATGATACTAATTTAATAGACCGGACCAACGCTGATTTAGTTCCAGTGTCTTATCATTTGTTGATTACATCACCCTTAAAGTTACGGTGTAACTAAAAGATACATTCAATGTGAACTAATAATCGCCACATTAGCCTATACGTTACAACATCAAAATGGGATTATGTTTGTAACGGATAGAGCTTTTGATAGAAAAAAGCCGTAATGGACCAAATTAAATAGACGTAATTAAATGGACGTAATTATGAGTAAAGTAATTCTGCAAGGGCATATTCTAGTGCCAGACAACGACCTAGAAGCAGTGACACATGCCTTGGTTGTGCACAAAGAACTGACACTAGAAGAACCTGGTTGTATTGTGTTTCGAGTCAGTCAAAGCACGCTTCAACCTAATCGCTTTGAAGTGTATGAAGAATTCACTAGCCGAGAAGCATTCGAAATGCACCAACAGCGAGTAAAAGCCTCTGAATGGGGTGAAATCTCCCAGAACGTGACACGTCATTACCAAGTCACTGATGTTCCGACATCATAATGATACATCCGCTAGCCAAACGCATCGTCACGTTGATCAAACAAGATCCCTTACGAATGAAGGTTTTAGACTGTGTCGCTCAGTTGGATTTACCGCAGTGTTATGTCGCTGCGGGCTTTGTGAGAAACCTCGTTTGGGATCACCAGCATGGTTATGCCTCCCCGACTCCATTCAATGATATTGATGTGATCTACTTTGATCCCATTGATATCTCTTACGAATCGGATCTTAGATACGAGGCTCAGCTTAAACAACGGTTACCCGAACTGAATTGGCAAGTTCGCAATCAAGCCTACATGCACACTAGAAATGGGGATGAACGTTACCAAGGCTCATTGGATGCGATGAGTTATTGGCCAGAGAAAGAAACCGCCGTCGCCGTGAAACAAAGCCTCCATGGAAACATCGAGTGTATTTCTGCCTTTGGCTTAGAGAGTTTGTTTGATTTGCAAATCACACCCAATCCAAAGCGTAGCCGAGATATCTTTGATCAAAGAGTGCAATCCAAAGGTTGGCTAACCCAGTGGCCCAAGTTAACGATGAGTCACAGTTAACTAGCAGTCGAATTCAAACGCTAAAACCATTGACTAAAAGTCCAATCAGATCGAACATGCCCCACTTATTAGCTTATTAAGTTAGTAATTAACCAACTCATCAACCACGCGTGGCGACTAGCTGCTACGCTCTCTCGTCATACTGAGTAACGACCATGAACCAACAATACATGCTGCAAGCACTCGAAGCTTCGCGCCAAGCCTTACCTGATTGCCAACCAAACCCGCCAGTAGGCTGCGTTTTGGTGAAGAACGATAAGGTGGTGTCTGTTGGGTACACGCAAAAAGTCGGCGGAAACCACGCCGAGGTTGAAGCACTGAATAGTTATAACGACAAAACGGACGGAACAATGGAGGGGGTTACCGCTTACGTAACTTTAGAGCCATGCTCTTTTGTTGGCAGAACTCCCGCTTGCGCCAATACATTGGTTAAAGCAGGTGTAAAACACGTAGTCGTGGCGATGCTAGACCCAGACCCTCGCAATAATGGTCGTGGTGTTGCGATCCTTGAATCGCACGGTGTGAAGGTAGATGTGGGGTTATGCCAAGCGCAAGTGAGCGCCTTTTTAACCTCTTACCTTGGTAAGTCCTAGATCTTAAACAGCCAGTATTAGTTCAATTTCACTCGGTAAAGCGGATTGACTGGCTTATCGACAAAATACGACCAAATATGATCGTAGACGGCATGTTGGTTGGGGAACGGCGCTAACGCTTTTGCTTATTCTAAATTACACCAGCGGTACTCGGTGTGTTCGTCATTCAGTTCAATCGCTTGGTTGGGTGGGCATAGCACCGCAAACACAGGGATTAGCTGAATCACATTCACGTGCGCCTCATAAAACTGCTCCAGAAACTGCGCGTTATACAAAGCTTCCACTTTAATTTGGGTCTCTTCTTCAAACTCGCGCACGATAGCCTGCCAGCCTGTTTCACCCGCTTCAATCGAGCCTGCGACGTGACACCAAAACTCACCTTTAACACGCTTCATTAATAGCATTTTCATTTGTCCGCCGCTCTCTGAAATAGCGACACCGGAAACAATCGAAGTATTGAGTGGAATCATAACGTTACCTTAGTTTTAATAAGAGGGCGGCAAGGCTACCACCCTTGGTTTGTTAAATTGTCTTCTATGATTAAAAACGAGAAGTTACTCATCAATTAATGGCGTTCAAGCCATAACTCATAGGCTCGTCGCTTGGCTATCCAGTAATAGAACTATTTCTTATTTGAGGCGCTTTTCGATAAAGAGTAGAATCGCCGCCTTGTACTGTGTTTAACGTCTCTGAACATACACAGTAGACTCACAACCATTTATCACCACGATATAAGTATTAATACGACTATGCACTCATCAAAACCAACGCACGACTCAGAAAACAGCCATACACCTGAGCATTGCTTCACTCGTTTTCAACAGCCGATCGAGTCATATTCGTTGCCTGAGCGTTTCACATTCCCGTTCTACTACGAACCGCACCCATTGTGTGAAATCGCTTCTCATCAGCTTCAACAATATCTAGAAACTCAAACCGACTGGCAGCATGACTTCGGACTTGATACTGACGCTGGTCGCGGCAAAATGTTTGGTGTGTTATTGGTGAAAAGCCCTGAAGGTGAATTGGGGTACTTCTCTGCTTTTTCAGGGAAAATCGCCGACCAAAACCTACTGCCTCACTTTGTACCGCCCGTGTTCGACATGCTCAGCAGCGACAGCTTTTTCCATCAAGACACAGCCGACATGATGGCTGTCAACGCTGAGTTTAAAGCGCTGCAAGCAAATACTGAATACCTTGAATTGTGCGAGCAACTGGCACAGCAAAAAGCGCAAGCCGAGCAAGAGATTGAAGCTCAACGTCTATTGATTATTGAAGGCCGAAAAACGCGTAAAGAACAACGTGAACAAGGTAAAGAAAACCTTGATGAGCAAGCTTTCGAACAGCTAAATAATGAGCTAAACAAAGCCAGTGTTGCCGACAAGAACCAGCAGAAGTACCTAAAACTTAACTGGGAACAGACCCTGCAAGTGTTGCAAGCTAAAGTTGATGTGTTCAACACTCAACTGGCTGAGCTAAAAGAGCAAAGAGCACACATTTCTCATCAGCTTCAGCACAAGTTGTTTTCACAATACGCTTTCCAAAATGCGGAAGGGAACGTTGAAGACCTTAACCAGATCTTTGAAAACACGCCAAACAAGATACCACCAGCTGGCTCTGGTGAATGCGCTGCGCCTAAATTGCTGCAATACGCGTACTTACATGGTTACACGCCACTGGCATTGGCTGAATTTTGGTGGGGCCGCTCTCCAAAGTCGGAAATCCGCAAGCACAAGAAATACTACGCTTCTTGTCAGAGTAAATGTGTGCCGATTTTAGGCCATATGATGAAAGGCTTAGAAGTCGATCCCAACCCATTGCTAGAAAACCCAGCTGAAGGCAAAGACCTCGATATCCTGTTCCAAGACGATCACATCGTTGTGGTACACAAACCAGCAGGTTTTCTATCCGTACCGGGAAAAACCATCAAAGACTCGGCCTACACTCGCGTTCAAGAAATGCATCCTGATGTTGAAGGGCCATTCGTTATACACCGCTTAGACATGGCGACCTCTGGCATTCTAATCTTCGCTCTCACACGACGTGCGAACAAGAGCTTACAGAAGCAGTTCATTACTCGTGAAGTCGAAAAGCGTTACGTGGCAATGATTGAAGGCGTTCTAACAGAAAATGAAGGCTATGTTCGACTACCATTACGTGGTGATTTGTATGACCGCCCTCGTCAAATTGTCTGCTTCGAACACGGCAAGCCAGCAGAAACCAAATGGGAAGTGATTGAGCGAAACGGGCAAACCACTAAGGTTTACCTGCATCCTAAAACAGGGCGTACACACCAGTTGCGTGTTCACTGTTCACACCAAGAAGGCCTTAACATGCCTATCGTCGGTGACGGCTTGTATGGCAATAAAGCCGACCGATTGCACTTACACGCAGAAAGACTTGCGCTGCACCACCCAGTCACCAAAGAGTGGATGGAATTCCAGTTCGACGCCGAATTCTAAAATCTCTCATTAGTACCGAGCTTTGATAAGGAGTCACAACCGCTTGTGGCTCCTACCTCTTTTGGGTATATATCCACGCTTATTGCACTACATCAAGATTCACTTTGTTGTGAAGAGTAGCATGCCCACCTTCTTCTCTCCTTGAGGCCTTTGATATGTCATCAGCTGCTTTGAATTTACAACCTAACAAACTGACTTCCCCATTAATTGCGACTCAAGCACCGAGCTTGAAGCCACTTACATCCAAAAAGCCAGACTTAAACTCGGCAATGCTTAACTTAATTGAAGAAGTTAAAAACGAACTCCCACTTTACGAGTCAGAGACGTTTATCTGTGGTCCAAAAGGAAATTGCTCGGGTTGCTCTAAGAAACTACTTGAGATGGTCGACAGCGAGTTAATGTATTGGGAGCACAGTATTTCCATTGGCCAAGGCCCTAACTTCGAAGAACTGCGCCGCTTTGGTAAACTATGCAGCAGCGTTCGACGTGGTTTAGAGCGTAACGGTTTAGTCGAAAAACGCCCAAAGAAAAGATAACAAGCCAAGTCGATAATCATTACAATGTGTCGCTGGCGATTACAAGCTACACTGCTACTAACTGATTGAACTCGTTAGCTATAAAAGCAATAATGTTTTGTAATACAATTCAGTGCAAAGACCGACTTCGTAGATTCGAACTCATTAGAGATAAGTTCATCGTTACTTTCACCATATTCTTGAACGACTCTATCCTTCTTGTCTGACGTGCCTTAGCCTTCTGTATAGCAATATCACACCAATTAAAAACCTATTTTGGACAACGGAGAGCCACCTTGAAGAGACCACAACCAGTACTGGGAAAGACCGGTATGCTATTTTTTCTCGTCATAATAAGTGCTTTCCCTCCATTGACCATCGACCTTTACCTACCTGCGCTTCCGCAGATGGTCGAGGTGTTTAATACTGACCGATCCATGGTCAACCTAACCCTGAGCAGCTACTTCGTTACTTACGCCATCGGTCTTTTGTTCTGGGGGCCGCTCAGCGAAAAATTCGGTCGTAAGCCGATCCTATTAATTGGATTAGCGGGTTATATGGTCGCGAGCATATTGTGCGCGATGACCAATAGCATCGAACAGTTAATTGGTGCTCGTGTATGCCAAGCCTTTGCTGGTAGTGCTATCACCGTTATCGCTACCGCCATTGTCAAAGATCTTTATGATGGCCGAGAACGTGAAAAGATCATGGCGACTATCATGTCACTGGTGATCATCGCGCCAATGGTTGCGCCTGTATTTGGTGCCTTTCTACTGAAAATTGCGTCTTGGCGAATGATGTTCGTCACCCTCGCCATTTTTGGTGCATTTGCGTCAGTATTAGCTTGCTGCTATCGAGAAACGCTCGAAACCAAATACCAAGGTTCTATGTTCCGCTCATGGGGAAGAATGGGCGTGGTCATGAAAAACAGCTCGTTCCTCAAGCTACTGGTCATTTTCTCTATCATACCGATGGCGTTGATGGGCTTTCTTGCGGCGGGTTCTTATATCTACATCGATCACTTTGGATTGACCGAACAACAGTTTAGTTACGCATTCGCATTCAATGCATTGTGCGCCTCATTTGGTCCAACAATTTACATGAAGTTGTCCTACCGAATGCCGGTTCAAAAGGTCATCTCAGGATGTTTTGCTTTATTAGCGCTTGCGGGAATCTTCACCCTAACCATTGGCGACCTGTCCCCTTGGTTCTTCATGTTCATCGCTGCACCAGCGACATTAATGGCGATCATCATGCGAGTACCGGGGACCAACTTGATGTTGAATCAACAAGATCATGACACGGGCTCTGCCGTCGCACTGATACAGTTCTTCAGCATGATTTGTGGCTCGCTTGGCATGGTATTAGTTTCAATCCGCCCAGAGTCACTGATTGAAAACCTAGGCTTTATCCAATTATCCATCGGTACGCTAGGCGGCCTGATGTGGCTAATGGTCAGAAACAAAGAGTTCGTGACTAATAAGCTGAATTAAAGCTCTCAAGCCTAATTGTCATTCACACTACAATAAACTTGAAAACCGCTATAACGAAATTAGAAACCGTCTACATAGGCGGTTTTCTTGTATTTGAAGACGTACATTGAATTTTCAAGCCATGAGTTTCACGCACAAAAAAGCTCCTATTAAGGAGCCTTCTTATCAGAGCCAGTGAGCACTCAGTTTGGTCAATTATTACTAAGCTTGAGCCACTTGATGTGCTGGGTGTTTAATAAACACAGCTACCACAGCAACGACTGCAAGCGCGAAACAGTAGTAAGAATTAGCCACGATATCCAAAGGCGATAAGTTAAATACCGAACCTAATAGCAATACCTGTGCACCGTAAGGCAATACGCCTTGAATCACACAAGAGAAGATATCCAATAAGCTGGCAGAGCGACGTGGAGAAACGTTATTTTCTTCAGCTAATTGGCGAGCCACACTACCAGACACAATAATCGCTACCGTGTTGTTTGCAGTACATAGGTTCACCATTGATACCAAGCCCGCAATACCCAACTCACTCGCACGGCCATTCGCTTGCTTAGAGTGTGAAGAGCCAAACGCACGAATCACACCACTTACCAAGCTAGTCAGGAACGCCAATCCACCTTGGCGACGCATCAGCTCACTCAAACCACCAATCAGCATCGACAGTAAGAAGATCTCCTGCATGTTGCCGAAGCCTGCGTAGATATCTTGAGCGTAATCCGTCATACCGTAGTTCTCAACAGAACCTAGGCTCACGCCACCCGCCAGCAAGATACCAATCGTCAGCACAACGAATACATTCATACCCGATACAGCAAGAATCAAAATAGTGATGTACGGAAGGACTTTCAGCCATTCAATTGGGCCTGTTTCAGGAACTTGAGTTGCTGTGCTGTTGAAAGCAAAGATAACAATCGCGATAAGTGCAGCAGGAAGTGCTATACGGATGTTCTCTTTAAACTTGTCTCTCATCTCACAGCCTTGCGAGCGAGTCGCAGCAATCGTGGTATCTGAGATGATAGAAAGGTTGTCACCAAACATAGCGCCACTTAGCACCACGCCAGCGGTTAGAGGAATACTCATGCCAGCTGAGTCAGCAATGCCTAGTGCAACAGGAGCAACCGCAGCGATAGTACCCATAGAGGTGCCCATTGCTGTCGCAATGAACGCCGAAATAAGGAAGATGCCCGGTAGGATCATGCTCGTTGGGATAGCCGATAGACCAAGGTTTACCGTCGCGTCCACGCCACCAGAAGCTTTAGCCACAGCAGCAAAAGCACCCGCCAATAGGTAGATCATACACATTGCGATAATGTCTTTGTGACCCACGCCACCTAAGAACTGCTCAATCGCACGGTTCAATTTATCTTTGCTCAATAGCAACGCTAACATCACAGCAGGCAGAGCCGCAATCGGAGCTGGAAGTTGATAGAAAGCAAAATCGACGCCTTGTAGCGACAGGTATGTACCCACGCCAATAAACAGCGCAAGGAAAACGATCAGAGGGATAAGCGCCACTGCAGAAGGGGCAATTACCGCGTTAGAATTTTTTGAATTGGACATGGAACGACAACACAATAGAACAGGAAGGTGAGCAGACTAATGTCACACTTAGAACTTGTCAACGTCTAGACGTCTAAACGCCTAATTTAATGCAAAGTAATAAGAACCCTATTGAGCATCACGTAATAAAAAAGGCTATTTACTCATCAGTAAACAGCCTTTCGATAACAGATAGTGCGCCGCTAGAAGTTAGCGTTTCTGCTTGAACGTTATTTGGTATTCGCCAATGCCTTCGTAGTGGAAGGTCGTTGGCTTATCGAATTCCATTTCCACGATACCGCAGTAAGAGCCCGTGATAATAGCTTCACCCGCTTGGAAATCGACACCACGACGCGTCATGTAGTTAATCAGCCAGTAAATTGGGCTTGGTGGCAGTGTATTCGGGTGCTTACCGTCGAATGCTTGAACTTGCTCGCCTTGAGTCACTTCAATACTGATCTCTGCAGAAGTGAACGCTTTTTCGCGATCAATCTCAGGGCCAATGAATAGACCTTGGTTTACTAGGCCATCGGCCAGTTTTTCATAGAACTCAGCGCCGCTGTCATCCGCAAAACGAGACTGCATTAACTCAAGTGCCATGTGACAAGAACCAATCGCTTCGTTGATTTGCTCTTCGCTGTAGCCTTCTTGGTTTGCAGGCAGACTCTTAGCAAGAGTAAATGCAATTTCAGGCTCAACACGCACTACATCGTTGTCTGCAAACAGTTCACAAACTTCGCCTTGTTGAACGCTGCCCGAGAAGATTGGCGCAACAACAAACTTGTCTTCAGCCAGAGGAAGTAAGCACTTCCAACCGCCGACTTTATCGCTTTTCAAATCGATCATTGAAGATTGGATCTTTAGCGCATCTTCCAAGTTATTCGGACGGTACTGTTCGTCCAATCTTG
Source organism: Vibrio sp. 10N.247.311.13 (assembly GCF_041467595.1). Lineage (NCBI taxonomy): Bacteria > Pseudomonadati > Pseudomonadota > Gammaproteobacteria > Vibrionales > Vibrionaceae > Vibrio > Vibrio sp. 10N.247.311.13. The sequence continues at coordinate 13,270 of NZ_JBFSUX010000043.1, forward strand.
GTGCTTTGGTGCCAGCAACGCGACGACTCAACAGTTCTTCAGCTGCTTGCTTAAATACATTTGTCATATAATATCACCTTTAGTTTTATGACCAGTATAATATCGGATTTCTTAAAGCTTGAATAGACAATTCAACAACGGTGCTACACCGAAAATTCAGCCATCAATTTTCGCATATTCTAGACGCAAACAACTGAAATTATTTTGATTTAAAGACAACAAAAGCCAGTAAGTTCGTTACTGGCTTTTCGATGTGTTACTGATGATTAGGCTTTACTGCCCTTTCAAGATCTTCTTAAGGTTTTGCATGAAGTCTCTGAAGTGAGGCATAAAATTAACAAACAGAGGATGCTTTCTATCTTGCATCATCAATGGGCCGAGTAAGCGAATACTCACTCCTAGTCGCGCTGCTGATTGCTCGTCTAAGCCGCTGTCATGTTTGATCTTCTCAACAATCGCGAACATATCTTCTCTGTCTTCAATTTCAAACTGCATGGTTTGAAGTTCACGATCTTCTTTGATGTTCACTTCTTCGATAGTGATACGGTAGTTATTGTGTTTGCCTGTGAATGCTTTCATGTGGACCTCCTAAAATGCTTAAAAAGTGTTTTGGTTAGCTCTTCATGAATCGTTCGAGCTTAGGTTTAACCGTCATCGACATCACGACCATGATCGCAAGGCCAATGGGAAGTGCGGCAATAAATCCATTAAACCATCCACTGGTAAACGCCGATGTATCCGAAAATCCAATGTTATTTGCCGCTGTTACAAATGCCATCATGGACTCCATTATGAATGCCATGATCAGTCCTACGATCAGGTTGCGAACTTTCTCGCTATAAGTTGTGAACACTCTAGCAACGGCTTTGGTGACTAAAGCCATCATCACCGTGCCCATTGGCATCATGATCACGACAACAAGGGCTAACGAAGAAAGCCAGTTGCCAATAAATTCCTCGCCGAATCCGACATTCATGTAAGTCATCACAGCCGTTAAACTGCCGCCAATCGTCAGCATTAAGCTCATCATGACCAAAACTTTGTATAAAACCGGTGTGCCTTTTTGCTCAGGAAGAGTTGGCGTTAGAGTTGCTTGAATCGTCATATCTATTTCCTGTCTTGAATTTACGAACAATTAAGTTGATAATGTCAACTATAAATACAGTAGTTGATAATGTCAACTATATTTCTAAGGATAGTTTATGTCTGATAACACATCGCTAGAATCAATCTTTCGTCTAGTGCACTCTTTGAAACGTCAAATGAGCGAACAGATTGAGAGCTTAGACTCAGAGATCGCCCCTATGAACATTCGTGTCATGAAGATCATTACTAAGAAGTCTCCATGTACCGCTATCGATATCGCACACTTCCTAGATCGTGATAAAGCACAGGTCACTCGGCTCATTAATGCCTTGATCAATCAGGAACTTGTGAAGAAGTCTCCGAACCCGGAAGACAAGCGCAGCCAGTTATTGGTTCTGACTGATAAGGGTCAAGAGATCATGAGTAAGGTCTCGGATATCGATCGAGACATGCTGAAGAGAATGACCAAAGGCATGGCCGAAGACGAGTTAGAACAATTCAGAAAAATTGCGAAGAAAATGGCGCAGAACTTAGAAAGCTGATCTTAAAAATAAAACGAAAAAACGCCACCGAATCGTAAGATCGGTGGCGTTTCGTGTAGAAGTTGGGTTGTACAGCTTAGTGGTTTAGCTATGTCTATTTGGATGACAGCTCTAATTCGATGCTAGTTTCCACCATGCCTGAACAGGTACAGGCTCTGAGATCACCAAACGTTCACCCATCACCGGGCTTACCATTTGTACATCTCGCTCTTTGCTTATCGCCAGTGCTTGTTCCATTGGGTCTTGCCAATCATGCATAGAAAGGTCGAAGGTACTGTTGTGGATTGGCATCATCACCTTACCTTGCAGATCAATGTGTGCCTGAACACTCTGTTCTGGGAACATATGAATATCCGCCCAAAGTGAGTTATACGCACCCGTTTCAACCATGGTTAAATCAAACGGCCCAAAACGGTCGCCAATCTCTTTAAAGCCATTGAAGTAACCAGAATCACCGCTAAAGAAGACTTTCTTGTCTGAAGCGTTAATAACCCAACTGCCCCACAGTGTTTGGTCACGATCAAGCAAGCCACGACCAGAGAAATGCTGTGTCGGTGTCAACGTGAACTCAATGTCTGAGGCCGTTGCCGATTCCCACCAGTTCAATTCGATGATCTTCTCTTTATCCACGCCCCACTTTTCCAACAGTGCGCCCACTCTTAATGGCACTAAGAACGTCCCTACTTTGTCGGCTAATACCTTCACGGCACCTTTGTCTAAATGGTCGTAGTGATCATGGCTGATCACTACCACATCGATGTCAGGTAGATCTTGCAGTGAGATTGGGGTTGGGTGAAAGCGCTTTGGCCCCATCCATTGCACTGGTGATGCACGATCACTGAACACAGGGTCAGTCATCACTAACTTGCCATCCAGCTTCATCATCACGCTTGAGTGACCTAAGCGGTAAGCAACGTCGTCTTGTTCTTCGATCAATTGCTCAGCTGTCATTGGAATCAAAGGCAATGCAGCGCGCGGCACTGGCTCGTTTCTTTCCACAGTCACGTATGCTTTCAAGATTGAAAAAATATCAGACATACCCGATTTGTATTCCAACTCACTGTTAGTAAACTTCTTTGGAAGCTTATCTAGATTGTCGTTTGATTGTGAACCTGTGCTTACGATAGCGACCACGGCAAGTACTCCTAAAATCGGTAATAGATATTTTTTCATTGGTATCTCTTTAACCGTTGGGATAGACCCAACACATAAACTACACCGACTAGTTTATATGCCAAAACCAAAAAGTAAACCACCGAGTGTAATTTTTAATTTATCTAGACGTAAGCGTGTCAAAGTCGATTTTGGAAAAACCAATTTTGGCAACGAGTTAACTTAGTTATTTAGCTAGTAAGAAAGGTTAATCAGCAGACCATACATTCTTGAAATCTGGCCATCCCCAGTTGGTGATGGCTACGTTTTTAAGAATCCCTTGGAAACGAACGGTCTGTAAGTGATGGAACATAGGCACTAACCAATAATCTGAGATCAGAGTAGACGCGATAGGTTCTAGCTCTGCCAAGTAATTAGGCAGTTCCACGGATGCTTTATGACTATCCAAGCGCTGCTTGAGCCAATCGCTGTTCATCTCTCCTAAAGCAGAGTGCAAAACAGGATCGTTCATCATCCACGAGAACAGCGAAGACGGAGCATTGTCATCGAGGTTCAAGTTACACAGCACCAAGTCCTCCTTTAACTCGCCACTCTGAGATAACTGAGCCAATTCTCGAAAACTGTAGGTGTTCACCTCAACTTCCACACCATATCGTTTGAGTATGTCAGATACGCAAATCGCACATCGATACAACGCATAATAATCGTAAACCGCTATACTCATCTTTTTCGGCAGTTGTGTCTCTTTCGAAGGCGTTCGATACAGCTTCTGCCAACTTGGCAGTATATTTTGAGCCAAAGAGACACTAAACAGACCTTTGTTATGTTCCAACTGAGACAAGATCGCTTGTGGGTTGGTCAGTTCTGAAAGGTATTTACGCTGCTCATTATTAAGCGGAGTTGCCCCAGAGTTTTGATTGAACAGGATAAATAAGCACCCATCCTCGACTCGGCTACGAAGGCCGTCTGTGTCTGCAGAAACAAGTTCCGTATCGCTTTTCCCTAACTGATGGAAACAAGAAGAATCTTCATAAGACGAGACTTGCATTTGGCTGTCATCAAACCGAGCACTGCCCGTCATTTGTTCCTCAAACTGCCAGATGGTCACCTCATCAGTTAACGAGCGACAACCATAATAGTGCTCAAATGCGGCAAGCTTGATTCGTTCATTATTGGTCTCAACCACTTTAAATGGACCGGTTCCAATAACAGCATGTGACACCGAGTTTAATGGGGACGGTTCACCAGTGACTTGTGCCGCGGGTTGAATCGAATATTTAACGCCAGCAAGTAAACCAGCAAAACCAGTATCTGCTTTGGTGAGTTGGAAGCTGATACTCAATGGTTGTTCACTGTAAATCGAAGCGACATGGCCCAGCTCTGTCTGATAGAAAGGTAGTAATTGTAAGGCAGTAAACAACGAAACTAGCTGCTTGGCGTCGACGGGGTTGCCATCGTGGAAAGTTAGACCTGGGCGTAAATAGAAAGTCCAAACCAATTTTTCAGCATCATATTCCCAATGGTGTGCCAGTTCAGCCTTCAACTTGCCCTTGCCATTACAAGTGACGAGGCAACTGAACACTTGCCTGATCAAAAATCGTTCGCTACTGCGGTGAATATGATGCGGGAAGAGATCTTCAAACTTACGTTTGTAGGTCAATTGGACGTGCAGTAACCCTTCGCGCATCGTCGCGCCAGAGGTTTCTTGGAGGAGAGAGCCAAATACAGCGCGGTCATCTTCCAAAATAGAGAGTGCTTTTTCGTATTTGCCCTGCTCTATCAATTTACTGGCAACATGTTGAGTCATTTCTTGATTACTAAAACGTAATGTCAGGTTAGAACGTTGATTCCGTCCCACTTTAGGCTCCCACACTACCCACTCAGCCTGATGCATCTTGCCTAACAAGGTTCGTGCATGGCGCAAACTAGTAAACAGCATATCCGCTACTTCGGCTAGGGTGACTGAATGAGAAATGTTTGGCTCGAACGATTCTAGCCGCGTGTAGTAACGCATCATGTTTAGATCAGACAAATAGTGAACCTTTTAAAGATAGCTCTTCCTAATTAAGCTCATTATAAAACATATTCATCAAAAAGTAGTGTAATGCGACCAAAACAGGAACAACCAATAAAAATACCATCTGTTTTTTAGTTCCTCTTAATTATCCATAATGAACGGGTCAGCAACAAACCATAGGTTGTAAATAAAGCCTAACCAGAGAGAGTAATGACCATGAGAAAATACTATCTTAACAAGCTAAAAAGCACCTGCAGTAAGCTCGAAAGAGAAGCACTACGAACACTTTTAGATCTATGTAACTGGCGTTATTAGTACACTTTTTAGCACCGAGTAAACGCGAGTTGGGTACAACCTAATATGCTCCTACCCCCAATATGAGTTAGGTCTCAACTCGCTTTTCCATTCCAATTCCCCTCTCAAGCCTGCTGTACCAATAGCTCACACAATCGATAAATTTCCGTTGTCGACTCGACAAATTTAATTCGTTTTCTTAGTTGAACGAAAAGCCTTAAGGTTCGCCCCGAAGCAAGCAAGGAGCCTCAGAAAAAACTGAAAGCTCAGCTAACAACTAATTTATTTGCAGTTACCAATCAGGTATTAACTAAGGAAACGCCATGCGTATCGCAATTCTTTCTCGCAACGAAAATCTATACTCTACCGCTCGTCTAAAGCAGGCTGGAGAAGCACGTGGTCATCAGGTCGATGTTATCGACACGTTGCACTGTGATATAGATATCGCGAGTAACAATCCGAAGATTCGCTACATGGGTGAAGAGCTACCTCAATACGATGCTGTTATTCCACGTATTGGCGCTTCCATTACCTTTTACGGAACTGCGGTTGTTCGCCAATTTGAAATGATGGGCACTTTTTGTATCAATGAGTCAGTAGCAATCAGTCGCTCTCGCGACAAACTGCGCTCACTACAACTGTTGTCTCGTAAAGGTATTGGCTTACCAAAAACAGGTTTCGCTAGCCGCCCAGACAAGATTCAAGACCTGATCAAAAACGTAGGCGGCGCGCCACTTGTGATCAAGCTTCTTGAAGGCACTCAAGGTATCGGCGTTGTACTAGCAGAAACAAACAAAGCAGCAGAAAGCGTTATCGAAGCGTTCATGGGCCTAAAAGCGAACATCTTGGTTCAAGAGTTCATTGAAGAAGCAAATGGCGCAGACATCCGTTGTTTTGTTGTTGGCAACAAAGTAATTGCTGCAATGAAGCGTCAAGCTGGTGAAGGTGAATTCCGCTCTAACCTGCACCGTGGCGGCACTGCTCAGCTGGTTAAACTAACCAAAGAAGAGCGCGCAACAGCAATCAATGCAGCGAAAATCATGGGATTAAACCTATGTGGTGTAGATATCCTACAATCTAAGAACGGCCCAGTAGTAATGGAAGTAAACTCTTCTCCAGGCCTAGAAGGCATCGAGAAAGCAACGGGTAAAGATGTAGCAGACATGATTTTCGAATTCATCGAGAAGAATGCAAAACCAAACGCTAACCGTACTCGTGGCAAGGGCTGATTGAATACCGATAACTCATGATTGGAAAGAAAATGAACAATAAAATGATCATAGGGAATACCGAAGCACTTTGCTTACCAGAGTTAGGGATAACTGGACTACATACACGTGTTGATACAGGGGCTAAAACCTCTTCTCTACACGTAGACAATCTACTATGTGTTAAATCAAATGGTGAGAAATTCGTAGAGTTCGACCTTCACCCAGACGTTTATCACCTAGAAGAGACGGTGCGCTGCAAGGCGAAACTGAAAACAAGTAAGAAAATCAAATCATCTAACGGCGAAGTTGAACACCGTTGTGTGATTGAAACCATGCTGAGAATCGGTGGCCAACAATGGCCTATCGATATCACGCTAAGCAACCGTCAAGACATGACTTACATGATGTTGCTTGGTCGTCAAGGCATGAGTGACAAAGTGATTGTTGACCCAGCGGGTGAATTCCTGTTGACTCACTAATCCGAGTCATCGTAACCGCTCCACAGGTTATAACTAAAGCTCGTCACAACGATATAAGGCCAGTCTCATGACTGGCCTTATTGCTATCTATTTTTCTATTTCTACTTTCAGCTCTGAATACACGACTTTGCATTCAGACTTCTGATCTATTTCTTCGATTTACCATGAGATTGAAAACCAAATCGCCCAATCGATAAAAGTAATTTCTTGGTTTTGATTTTCGTCACTCGCCAATGTGTAACAGGCCTTCTTGGGGCACTCATCAGCAGGTGTTCAAAAGCCTTCTGACTGAAATCGACTTGCCCACCATGCGCCACCAGCAAGGTATCGAGCTGCATGTCATAAATGCGCGATACAGACGCTCGATACTTATTAGGGTGAAAGATAGGAAACGGCGGAATCAGCTTCTTCTTAACCTCGACCATTAAATCGGCAACATAAGCCACGCTGTGTGATGGGCAATAGACCGAGAGATCACGGTCGGTATGGCCCGGTGTTTCAAGAACCAACCAATCATCAAACCCTGGAATACTATCCCCATCAGACAGCTTGTAGTCCGGCTTTAACTTTCTTGAATACCATAGGTTTGCTTTAGGCTTGCCTAAGCGGTTCGCCATCCACCTAGCAAGCGCTAAGTCGGTCAGGTGCATCAAAATGCCATCGATGCCGTGATACCAATCTTTGTCTCTGTTTGCTGCCACCAAATGACAATTAGTCAGCTTTCTGAGCGTATGCGCTGCCCCTGCGTGGTCCGGATGCATGTGTGTAACCACAACCGTATGCAAATCAGCAAAATCACGCACAAGCTCAGTTTCGATGAAATCCTTCAAATGCGGGATGTCGGCTCGACATGCGCCATCGAGCAACAGTAATTTGTCCGGATACTCCACCAAGTACATGTCTTGGATGTAACCTTTAATGGTATGCAGCTGCAAACCCACTCCTTGTGATAATTCAACTGGTCAGACCTACACCATAGCAAACTCACATTTATTTGTAACAAATTTGTTAACTACAAAATCACATCAAAGTACCATGCTCTTCCGCTCTTTTATCGTGACGACAAAATACGTGATTTGTTGACCTAAGTTATTAGGACTATATATGCGCCTCTAATTTATTGTCTGAGTGCTATACATGAACCAATTAATCGATGCTCTTTCTACCCAAGGTTATTTCGTTTGGGATGACTTCTTAACTCAAGAAGAAGTGGTGGCATTGAGGGATTGCATTCCAGAGAACTGGAAAAAGGCTAGGATTGGCCGTAACGATGAAGTAACGCGAGAGTCGACCATTCGTAGTGACAAGATTCAATGGGTGCGCCGCGATATGGGTCAGCCAGCATCTCTGTTCCTAGACAAAATGGAACAAATTCGTTTAGTGGCAAACCAAGCGTTCTTTTTGGGTCTGTTCGAGTACGAAGCGCACTTTGCTAAATACGAAAAAGGCGACTTCTACCAGAAGCACTTAGACTGTTTCAAGGGCAATGAAAACCGCCGCCTGACCACTGTGTTCTATATGAATGATGAGTGGACAGAAGAAGACGCTGGTGAACTTGTGGTTTACGACCTAAAAGACAACCACATCACGACCATTCCACCAAAGTCAGGCCGCTTATTTGTGTTCTTATCTGAACAGTTCCCACACGAGGTACTGCCGACAAACACAGAGCGATTCAGTATTGCAGGTTGGTTCCGTATTAACGGCGTGAAAGACAACCAACTCGATATCGCACACTAGAACAAAGCCGATTATAACAAGCTCTAGCTTATTCAAAGCCTCTCCTTCGAGAGGCTTTTTTATGGAACAAATATTGAGCGAGTATTGAACAACATACCTCTTAAAAACCGCACGCAATAAATATTAAAACCATCAATAACTTTTCTCTTAAATGAAATCGAAATGAATCTTTCATATCAGTGAAACGGTTTAGCCACTTAAGTGAAATACGCCCTGTTCAAGATAGCTTCAAACGACACCCCTACCGTCTCGTTAACACTCTAATCCAATACCTCGACATCGATTTCATCCAAAAGGAAACGAAGATGAATAAGCTAATTTTGGCAGGCGTTCTTTCTGCGACAGCGGCAATGCCAGCGTTCGCAACGACTCAAGTCACTTGGTGGCACGCAATGGGCGGCCAGCTTGGAGAAACAGTAAACAAAATTGCGACCGACTTTAATGCGTCACAAGATGATTACGAGATCACGCCAATCTACAAAGGTTCATACACAGAGACCTTAACAGCCGGTATCGCGGCATACCGAGCAGGTGAAGCACCCAATATTCTGCAAGTCTTCGATGCAGGCGCAGCAACCATCATGAACGCGAAAGACGTCGCGAAACCGGTACAGGATATTCTGGTTGAGTCGGGTTACAACTTTAATTCAAACGACTACCTAGCGGGCGTTCGTAACTTCTATGCCGACAACCAAGGCAAGATGGTTGGTATGCCTTTCAACAGTTCGACACCGGTTCTTTACTACAACAAAGATCTTCTCGCGGAAGTGGGTGCAGACGCGCCTAAAACTTATGAAGAACTAGAAGTGGTCGCTAAGAAACTGAAGGTTGAAGGACACATCGCGTTTTCTCAATCTCTGACGCCGTGGATCATGTTCGAGAACTTTAAGTCTCGCCACAACCTGCCAGTCGCAGATCAAAACAACGGCTACGATGGCTTGTCCACTAAGATCATGTTCAACACCAAAGACATGATGATGCACGTTAGCAAGATGAAAGAGTGGTCAGATCTAGGTTACTACAAGTATTACGGCAGCGACTGGGATGCAAACCAAACCCCTTTCGAGCGCCAAGAAGTGGCGATGTGGATGGGTTCTTCAGGCTCATTCGGTGGCTTACGTAATCGCGTACCTTTCGAACTCGGCACCACATACCTTCCATACTGGAAATCGGTTAACCCAGACGCAGGCTTAACCTTCATTGGCGGCGCAGCTCTGTTTGCACTCAATGGCCATGACCAACAACAAGACAAAGGTGTCGCAGCGTTCTTTGATTACCTGACGAAGCCTGAAACTCAAGTCTACTGGCACAAAACCACTGGTTATGTACCTGTAACAACGGCTGCCTATGAGCTAGCGAAAGAGTCTGGCTACTACAACGAACAACCAGATGCAGAAGTGGGCGTTAAGCAGCTAAGCCTAAAATCGGGCGAATGGACTAAAGGTTACCGCTTAGGTTACTACCCTCAAATTCGTGAAGTGATGCATCGTGAATTCGACAATATCTTCGCTGACCGCTCTAGCGTCGAGAACAGCCTAGATAAAGTCGAAGATGAGAGCAGCAAACTGCTGAAACGCTTCGCTCGTACGATGAACTAATTTGGCTTTTTAACCAAAGCAGATTACTGAGCTAAAGGCTTAATAAACCAAAGCCGTTCATTGCTCCTCACCACTTGTCACTGCGTCATTAAAAACGTAATGGCAAGGTGTGAGGAGATTCTTCACTAGCGCCATTTCTTGCTCCAAAAACTACAACTCAACTGGATGCATTCCTTTGCTATAGCGCTAGTGCTCACCGTAACTAACAGTGATAACAGTCACTAATTTTTGGGGATTACCCTGTGGAACGACGTCAGCAATTCTTTCACTCTCCGCTGCCTTACCTGTTTTTGGCGCCTCAGATACTCATCATTGCGGTTTTCTTTATCTACCCAGCGGCAAAGGCAGTTTACCTGTCCTTCATGCTAGAAGACCCTTGGGGCACCTCTTCCATCTTCGTGTGGTTCGAAAACTATCAGATGCTATTCGAATCGAGCGAGTATCTGAACTCGATTGGCTTCACATTAATGTTCGCAATCGTGGTCTCTTTCTTATCGCTTGCCTTAGCGCTGCTGCTCGCGGTTAAAGCCGACAACATCATTCACGGACAAGGCGCTTACAAGGTCACTCTTACTTGGGTTTACGCGGTTGCTCCTGCGATTGCAGGCGTAATCGGTGCTTTCTTGTTTAACCCACACATTGGCGTGTTTACCGAGATATTTGCGGTTATAGGCTGGGACTTTAGCTTCCAAACCGACCCTTTAGATGCCACGTTTGCTCTGATTTTGGTTTCGGTTTGGAAACAGGTTTCGGTGAATTTCATCTACTTTCTGGCGGGGCTTCAATCGATCTCTTACGCCGTAAAAGAAGCAGCGATGTTGGATTGTATCAGTGACTCGAAACGTTTCTGGACCATCACTTTCCCACTACTCGCCCCTACTGGCTTCTTTCTGTTGGTCATCAACCTCACCTACTCCTTCTTTGAAACCTTTGGGGTGATAGACACCATGACCAATGGCGGCCCGGGTGGCGGTACAACTTCGTTAGTCTACAAAGTGTATCGAGATGGTTTTGTTGGCGCAGATTTAGGCGGCAGCTCCGCACAATCTGTTGTGCTGTTACTACTGGTACTCACTCTCACATTTATCCAGTTTCGCGTTGTAGAAAAGCGTGTCCATTACTAGCCCATCCCCGCTAGGATTTAACGCGACAGGAGTTATTTATGAAAAGTAATAAGGTCTATGACCACCTAATTCTAATTGCTGGGATGCTGTTCATGTTGGTCCCTATCTGGCTAATCTTCGCCAGCTCGACGCATAACCCGAACACCATTGTCAGCGAAGGCCTGCAATGGCTACCAGGCGATAACTTTACGGCCATTTATAGCGAAGCTTGGAACAAAAGCATGGGCTTCAGTGGCGAAGTCACCGCCAGCAAAATGATCGCCAACTCGATGATCATGGGGCTAGGTTTTGCGATCGGTAAGATCATCATTTCGATAATGGCTGCGTATGCTTTGGTCTACTTCAGACTGCCTTATGCTACAGCTTGGTTCTGGTTGATCTTCGTGACGCTTTTGCTGCCATTAGAAGTGCGCATTATCCCTTCCTATGAGGTTGTCGCTGGGCTTGGGCTTCTTAATAGCTACACAGGTTTAATTCTGCCTTTGATCGCCTCAGCCACCGCGACGTTCTTTTTTAGGCAGTTCTTCAAAACCATCCCCGATGAATTGTTAGAAGCCGCACAGTTAGATAACGCAGGTCCATTTCGATTCTTTGTCGACATCTTATTGCCACTGTCTAAAACCATGATTGCCGCAATCTTCATCATCATGTTTGTGGTGGGTTGGAACCAATATCTGTGGCCAATCATGATGACCACGGACGAAGGCTACAACACCATCGTGATGGGCATCAAACAAGTACTCAACAACATCAATGAAACCAGTTTACCGCGCTACGACTATGTTTTTGCCATGGTGATTTTAGCTATGTTGCCACCCGTTTTAGTAGTGGTTGTATTTCAGCGTTGGTTTGTAAAAGGGCTAGTAGAAAGTGAAAAATAATAACGACACAACTCAAATGAACGATAACCGCATTCAATCACTCGCTGAGTACAAGATATCTCACCTGCCTTCTCACCAAGCTATCCACAAAAATACAGAGGACACCCCGATGCCAAAGTTAAAACAAACGTTAGGGCACACCCAAGCCACTCACAACCATACGCACAAAGCACCTACCATGTTAGGCATCAAAAACTTGGTCAAGACTTATGAGAACGGTCATCGTGCAGTGAAAGATGTCTCGCTTGATATCGAAAAGGGTGAATTTCTTGTGTTGGTTGGCCCATCGGGTTGCGGCAAGTCCTCTATCCTACGTTCCATTGCGGGTTTAGAAAGCATCTCTGGCGGTGAGATACATATAGGTGGTCGTCGGGTTGATACAGAGAAACCTGCCCTGCGTGATATCGCGATGGTCTTCCAAAATTACGCGCTCTACCCTCACATGACGGTGTATAAGAACCTCGCTTATGGCTTAAAGAACCGAGGTGTCAGTCAGCACCTTATTGAAGATAAAATTGAGAAAGTCGCCAAAACACTGAAGATCGAAGAATATCTAGACCGCAAGCCAGCCAAACTTTCTGGTGGTCAGCGCCAGCGCGTTGCTATGGGACGAGCGATTGTACGCGACCCTCAACTGTTCCTGTTTGACGAGCCTTTGTCTAACCTAGATGCCTCATTGCGCGCTCACATGAGGTTAGAAATCAAAAAGCTACAACGCGAGCTAGGCGTAACCAGTATTTACGTGACTCATGACCAAGTCGAAGCCATGACACTGGCAGATAGAATCGTGGTTCTCAACAAAGGTCAGATAGAACAAGTCGGCACACCAAGAGAAGTTTACCACCAGCCTGCCAGTACCTTTGTGGCAAGCTTTATTGGCAGCCCCGCGATGAACTTCCTAACTGCCACGCTCGATGATGGCTATCTTGAAATCGGTGATCAACAAATGTACCTGCCAGAGTACGCGCACGTTAAGAACGCGACTATCACGCTTGGCATTCGCCCTGAACACTCTGAGGTTTGTTCCGAATTAAAAATGAACACCTTGCCTCTCGAACTGCGTATCAGTGTGGTTGAGCCATTGGGGCCGAATCAATTGGTTCATGGCCTTGTGAACGACCAACCCTTTATCGCCGTCACGCCAGAAACGACACTATGCCAAGTACTGCCGCTCGGATTAAGCATTGATAAATCTAACCTGCATATTTTTGACAGTCGTGGAAAGCGTATTCAGCCGAATAACTTTACTTCACAAGAGTCACGCGAAGAGACGACAAGCATAACGACGGCCCTCGCTTAATCGAGTACACTGATATTTAATGCGTTTTTACGGTGCGTCTTTAAGAAGGATTAATTATGTCGTCTATCATCGTAGGTCATCGGGGTGTAGCAGGTACTCACCCAGAAAATACCAAAGCAAGCATTGAACAAGCCGCTAAACTCGGCTTGAAATGGATTGAAGTAGATATTCAGCCAACTCAGGATGATCAACTTGTAGTTTGTCACGACCACACCCTTGAGCGCTGCAGCGATGGCAAGGGGCGTGTCGACGAACACACCCTTGCAGAACTGCGTCAGCTTGATTTTGGCAGTTGGAAGTCTGAGCAGTTCGCAGGTGAAAGAATATTAACGTTGGAAGAGTTGCTCGCGCTTGCTGAACAGCATGATCTCAGCGTGAATTTAGAGATCAAAGTCGACAGTCGACATCAAGCGCCTCATGTCGTTGATTTGCTGCATACCGAGTTGATTCGTTCAAATCTAGACACCGACAGAGTTCTGCTTTCAAGTTTCAGCCATCAAGTCGTTTCTGAAATGGCTCGTCACCTGCCGAGATACCGCGTAGGTCTGATCACAGAGCAACTGACTCAAGCCGACTTGATGTTGATTGACGAGGTTAAAGCGTTCAGCTGTCACATGAACTACGAGCATGTGAATCAGAGCGATCTTGATACACTCAGTGAAGCAAACATCCAAACATGGTGCTACACAGTAAACGATCCGTCTCACTTCAAATTCATCTCAAAAGTAGATGCCGTATTCACTGATTTTCCGAATCAATTTACCTCTATAAATTGACCAAACAAATACCGCAAAAACAACCCCGAGAGACTTTAAAATTAACTCTCGGGAAACCTTAAAATTAGGTAGCAAACACAAGTGAGTAGGAGTACATTCCGCTACTCACTTGGTTTCATTAGCTCGCTCTATACAGACAGCTTCATTGGTTACTTAATTTATGGATCTCATTTTTAGTCCAACCTTCCCAATTTTGGGTGCAATCTTCATTTTCGCCGCTATTGTTCGTGGCTTCTCAGGTTTCGGTTTCACCTTAGTGGCATTGCCATTAAGTGCGTTATTCGTGCCTGTTATCGAACTGGTTCCTGTCTTCATGTTGATCGATCTCCTAGGCAATGTTCAATTACTGCCTAAAGTTCGAAAACACGTTAACTGGCGCTGGGTTTTAAAGGTATTTATCCCTTGTTTTGCCTTCACACCAGTCGGCTTACTTCTGCTTAAATCCGTTAGCCAAGACACGATCATCTTGATCATCAGTGCCTTCATTTTTGCGTCTGCACTTATGATCTACAAAGGTTTCCAGTACAAAAGCGAACCTAGATTTACTCCCTATATTCTAGGAAGCCTTGCGGGTGTAATGAACGGCGCGGCTTCGATGTCAGGGCCTCCAATTGGCACTCATGCATTAGCAAGCCCAGTCGGTCCGCACATTGCCAGAGCAGGCCTGATAGCCTTCTTTGTATTGGCTGATTCCACTGCGTTTGTTTCGGCATCTATCGCTGGGTTAGTCGACCGCGATGTAGTTTGGCTGACTCTCGCGCTTCTACCAAGCAGCATGTTTGGCGGTTATGTGGGTTCTAAACTGTTCGAAAGATTTGGTGGAGCGAAGTTTAAGCCAGTCACCATTGCATTGCTGATTGTGATTGCAATATTCAGTGCAGGTCGAGTCTTACTGTAACGGCTTTAGCGTTTAATTTTGGACGTTGCTTTTACGAATTGGTTTCGCGAATTGATTGCGCTAATTGACTGCGGAAAGTGATTAAGAAAACTGGGTACCAATGACTACCATTCGATATGGATAGGGGTACCCATTTTTACAAGTTGGAGAAACTCATCCATATCTTGATTGGTTAACGCGATACAGCCATCCGTCCAATCAAAACTTTGAATAAAGCTCGGCGAACGACGCTCGCCGTTTTTGATGCCATGGATTTTGATGTTTCCTCCAGGATCTACATCATTTTGCTCTGCCCATTGCATATCCGAAGGTTGCGGATAGTTAATATGTACTGAGCGATAAAAGTCCGACTCTTCCATCACATAATCGAGCTGGTATTCCCCTTCCGGCGTTCGGTTGTCCCCTTCAAAGCGTTTATGCCCTTTCGGTTGTTTGCCTAGCGCAATACGAAACTCCTGAATCACCTCTTCACCTTTTAGCAGATACATCCTACGTTTCGATTTATCGACTTTAACTAACGTAACCACTTGCGACAGCGAATCTATCTCAGATGCGCTATCCGGTACGTTGTAAAACTGTCGAGAGGAACTTTGAGGTGGACGTTTCGATGACCCTTGAGAAAACTGAGCTACCTTTTCATCAGGGCTACTGTTAAGAACATCATCCACAATAATCACATGCTCGGAGTTTGAGCTCGTGGAAGAGGTTGAGTTAGATGAAGACGTTGAGACACGTTGAGAATGAGCCGGTGCAGACTCGAATACGATGGTTTCGATAGCGGTCGCGTCAGAGACTATTTTCTCGACCACGACTTGCTCAGCATTCGCGTTCGAAGCCACAAACAGTAAACACAGTGATAAAGGCAGAAACAGACGCACCTTTAGATCTCCTCAAAACGCATGGACATGGTTCGTGACTGAGTTTCCATTCCTAACGACTCATAGAAACCCTGAGCTTGTTGGTTAAACTCCATTACCTCCAACCTAAGTTCTATCGCTCCTCTCGCCTGCGCCCATTGATTAAAAGACTTCATTAACGCTCGACCAGCACCTTGGCTCTGAACCTGATCGTTCACCACAATCGTATTGACCCTTGCCACCTTGTGCGGCTGAATAAAACTGACGCCTTTGTTCTGCGTTACCTTACCCGCTAAAAAGCCAACGACTTGCTTGTCGTCTACTGCAACCAAGAAAGCGCCAAGTGGGTCAAGCATCAAACCTAACCAATACTCTTCACTGTCGGCCAAGCCTTGTGACGCTGGTGCAAATACCATAGGCGCACCAAGATGATGTTGACGGTTTATCTGCTCAGAGAGCGCTAAGATCGCGTTAATATCAGTTACCTTGGCCGTCCGGATTTGCATATCATCACCTTGTTTGAATTCAATAACACCTTAGCAAAAATGGCTTAGTTGTGCACCGTTACACTGGTCAACTCAGACGCTCTGTGAAGGCTGAACATTAATATTAGGCACTATGTTTAGGGAAATTGTTCCGTAAATCTCAGGCACATTGCCAGCCGTTGAGTGCTACTATCTCTGCAGAATCAATATACTAACGACGACTAACGACTGGATACCTATATGATTAAGTTTGCTGTAATTGGAACCAATTGGATTACACAAAAGTTTGTTCAAGCTGCGCACGAATCTCAATCGATGCAACTTGCTGCGGTTTACTCTCGAAATCTAGACAGCGCGGCACAGTTCGCCCAAGAATTTGACGTTGAAACCACGTATGACTCACTCGACGCATTGGCCAATGACAACACTGTAGAAGCCGTGTACATCGCTTCCCCTAACTCACTGCATTGCGAGCAATCTATCTTCATGATTGAACACGGCAAGCATGTTATCTGTGAAAAGCCGGTTGCATCAAATATTGATGAAGCAACACGCATGTTCGAAGTCGCTGAGAAAAACGGTGTGGTGCTGTTTGAGGCGTATAAATCTCAATTCCTACCGAACTTTAAGCAAGTTCAACTTGGGTTAGAAAAGATTGGCAAGGTACATAAAGCACACATCAACTACTGCCAGTATTCATCGCGCTACCAAAAATACCTAAACGGCGAGAACCCAAATACCTTCAACCCAGCTTTTTCTAACGGCTCATTGGTCGATATTGGCTTTTACTGTGTTGCCGCGACAGTCGCGCTATTTGGCAAACCTGAAAACGCACAGGCTTCTGCAAAGCTAATTGATTCAGGTGTCGATGCTCATGGCTGTGCGATCTTCCAATACCCTGAGTTTGATGTGACCCTTGCGCACTCCAAAGTCAGCGACTCTTATGCGCCAAGCGAGATCCAAGGTGAATTAGGGGCGATCATCATCGATCACATCGCTGAATGTACTGACGTTAAGATCCGCTACCGCGATGGCACGGTAGAAAACCTTACTCAAGCACAAAGCGAAAACTCCATGAGTTACGAAGCGCAGGCCTTTGCTAGCTGCATTGCTGGCGACAACGCAACACAAGCGCAGGCCCAACTGCGCGCTTTAACGGTTGCGAAGTTAATTACAGAGATGCGCCAACAAGTTGGTGTAGTGTATCCAGCGGATAAATAACGTCACAGCGTAAGTTAACAAACTGATTTTTAATACATAATTATTTATACATAACTGAATTTAATCTTTACGACAAATAACCGGATTAGTTGATTGAGGTCCCATCTGTTTAAATCCGCGTTCGATATCTATCGTATTTATTTAATTTATTGAAGGTGTGTAAAGTGTTTTCAGTTGATGATTGCGTTGTAGCAACAAAAGGTGTTGAACTAGGTGAAATGGTAGTAACTGGCCTAAGTGCTGGTGGCGGCTACGTTCACGTTACAACGGTAGAAGGCGCAATGACGCTTACTTACCCAGCGCAAGATCTTAAAAAAGCATAGTTTAACCACTCTGCCCTTTTAGTAGTCACTCTACTAAAGGTAACAAAATTGAGGCTTTGGCTGACTTCACTCTTCTGCATTAGAGTAAGCAGCCAGAGCCTTTTTTATGCCTGTAATTTACCCACTAGCTTTCTCATTCGCTTACTCGTTACAATAAAACCGCACTCAACTGACAATAGAATTAGGCAACGAGTTTCTACACTAAGTGCTTATTCCCATCGTTCTCTTGATATCCCCGAGCACTTAATCGCAGTGAATAGTTCTTGTTAACAAAGGCTTATTGTCTGCGAAAGTTTCTGGTACATTAGCATCATCTTATACTAAGAAAGACCCGAATGAGGGAAGCTATGAAGCTTTACATTTACGGCCACTGCCCTTTCTGTGCAAGAGTCTCCTACATTGCTCAATCGCTAGGCTTGAACATTGAGCTTGTTTCTGTCGATTATGATGATGCCCAAACCCTTATCGATCTGATCGGTAAAAAGATGGTGCCCGTCTTACAAAAAGACGATGGCTCTATCATGGCAGAGAGCCTAGATATCATCGCGTACTTCATGGACTTGAAATCAAGCGATGAGCAGCGTGTGCCATCTGAGCAAGTGACTGTGTTCCAAACTCGCGCATTCCCTCTTACTCAACAGATTGGACGCCCACGTTGGTGGAACCTCGACTTGGCTGAATATCGCTCTTCTGGAGCCAAAGAAGCTTGGCGTGCCAGTAAAGAGACCGAAGGTTTTAACTTTGAAGAACTGTTAGAAAAGACGCCTCAGTTCGTTCAACTGATTAACCCATTACTGAAAGATGCCGAACTCTTACTGGATCTAGAGAATGGTGAGTCATCACTGCCTCTAATCGATCAAGCGGTGTATTTCTCGATGCTTCGTTGCTTTTGCGTAGAACCAAGCATCAGTTGGCCACCAGCACTTGAACGCTGGTTAGAAAAGAAAAGCGAAACGCTAAAGCTGTCTTTACTTCGCTAGAAAGCTATCTCGATTAAGAAAGCAAGCTCTGATTAAGAAAACAAGCTCTGACTCGCAAGCGACTACAACGAGCACAAACAAAAAATCGAAGCTCTCAGGTGTAAACTGCGAGCTTCGATTTTCTTTTATCTGGCCATTCTATTTCTCTAAGGCTTTGTCTTACAGCAGACGCCTTCTCAAACCTGTTCGCTCCAAGATTCGTGTCGAAATTTCTTCAACCGATAGTGAAGAGGTGTTGATGTAAGGTATCGCTTCTCGACGGAACATCGCCTCTACCGTTTGCAATTCATACAAACATTGTGAGTCACTGGCGTATTCGCTGCCTGCTAAGCGGTTCTCACGAATTTCAGTGAGCCTTTCTGCATCAATGGTCAAACCAAACAGCTTATGTCGGTAAATCTCAAACTCTGGCAACAGCTTTAAGCGTGCCAAGTCATCGTGGATAAATGGGTAGTTTGCTACGCGTAAGCCAAACTGCATCGCCATATACAAACTTGTTGGTGTTTTGCCACTTCGAGAAACACCCAACAAGATGATGTCGGCTTCTTCCAGCCCTTTTAGCGTGATGCCATCATCATGCGCGAGCGTGTACTCAATCGCAGCAATACGGTCGAAATACTTCACCGAGTCCTTGTTTACACTGCGTGAGCGCTGCAACTTAGGAACAGGCGCCATCTGAATGTCATCCTGTACTTTCTGCACGATGCTCTCTAACACGTCATAACAGTGCGCGGGCGCTTCTAGCAATTTGGTTTTGATATCAGGTATCACAATCGAAAAGAACACTAGCGGTTCTAATCCGGTATCACGATACGAAATTTCAATCTCTTTTAATAAATCAGAAAGTTTGTCCTCACTTTCCACAAACGGAAAGGTTTTTTCATTGGCTTTAAAAGGGAATTGACCTAGAACAACATGCCCTAAAGTCTCACATGTTATGGCCGTTCCATCAGAAACATAGAATACATCACGACTTTGAATATCAATTTGCATTTTTTATTTAATGTTTAAAATTATTTTGAGTAGGATGGTAACCATAATATAGATAATAAAACCCTGCTGACTATTACGTCCCCCACAGCTTTAGAAAATAATTTACATTTTTTTAAACTGATACGTAATCGTTTGCCTTTAAATCCCTACAATGCTTGCTATGTTTCTGGAGAAATAAATGCAAAATAATACCCTATGGTTCAATGGCCTATCCATGGAAGATGTCGACAAAGTCGGCGGTAAGAACGCCTCACTGGGCGAGATGGTTTCTAACCTGTCCAATGCTGGTGTTTCTGTACCTAATGGTTTTGCTACCACCTCTTATGCGTTTAACGACTTTCTTGATTACAAAGGTCTTGATGAGCGCATTCACCAACTACTTGATGAACTTGATGTTGAAGACGTTGACGCCCTGCGTAAGACAGGTGCAACGATTCGACAATGGGTTCTAGATGCACCCTTCCCAGAATCACTAGAGCAAGACATCCGTGAGAACTACCGTGAGCTAATTGAAGACAACGAAGAATTGTCTGTAGCGGTTCGTTCATCGGCAACCGCAGAAGATCTTCCAGATGCTTCTTTCGCAGGCCAGCAAGAAACCTTCCTTAACGTGAAAGGCATCGACGCGGTACTCGAAGCAACCAAGCACGTTTACGCGTCACTGTTTAACGACCGCGCTATCTCTTACCGTGTACACCAAGGCTTTGACCACCGTGGCATTTCATTGTCTGCGGGTATCCAGCGCATGGTTCGCTCAGACAAAGCCTCTTCAGGTGTGATGTTCACGCTTGATACTGAGTCTGGCTTCGACCAAGTGGTATTCATCACCTCTTCTTGGGGCTTGGGTGAAATGGTTGTACAAGGTGCTGTGAACCCCGACGAGTTCTACGTTCACAAGCCAATGTTAGAAGCGGGTCACTACCCAATCGTTAAAAAGACGTTTGGTTCTAAGTTGATCAAGATGATCTACTCGACCAATCAAGAGATCGGTAAGCAAGTAGATATCATCGACACCGATACTCAAGAGCGTAACGAGTTCTCACTCAACGATGAAGAGATCAAAGAGCTAGCAAAACAAGCGATGATCATCGAGAAGCACTACCAACGTCCAATGGACATTGAGTGGGCGAAAGATGGCATCGACGGCAAGCTTTACATCGTTCAGGCTCGCCCAGAAACCGTATGTTCTCAAAGCGACCAAAACGTTATCGAGCGTTACGAGCTAAACAACAAGGCGGATGTCTTGGTTGAAGGCCGCGCTATCGGTCAGCGTATCGGTTCTGGCCCAGTTCGTTTGGTTGATTCACTAGACCAAATGTCACTGGTTCAAGAAGGCGACGTACTGGTAACAGACATGACAGACCCTGATTGGGAACCTGTTATGAAGAAAGCATCTGCGATTGTCACTAACCGTGGCGGCCGTACTTGTCACGCTGCGATCATTGCTCGCGAGCTAGGCATTCCAGCAATCGTTGGTTGTGGCAGCGCAACAAGCAGCCTAAACGATGGCGATACCGTGACAGTGTCATGTTCAGAAGGCGAAACAGGCTACGTTTACAACGGCGAACTCGACTTTGAAATCAAACGTTCTGAGGTTGATGAGCTACCAATGCTACCGACTAAAGTGATGATGAACGTGGGTAACCCAGATCGTGCTTTCGATTTCGCGCAGATTCCAAACGAAGGCGTCGGCCTTGCTCGTCTAGAGTTCATCATCAACAAGATGATCGGTATTCACCCGAAAGCACTGCTCAACTTTGACGCACAGTCTGATGAGCTTAAAGCTGAAATCACACAGCGTATTCGTGGTTACAAAGATCCTATCGATTTCTACGTAGGCAAACTAACAGAGGGCATCGCGACCATCGCTTCTGCATTCTGGCCTAAGCGTGTGATCGTACGTATGTCTGACTTTAAGTCGAACGAGTACAGCAACCTAGTCGGCGGTAAAACGTTTGAACCGCATGAAGAGAACCCAATGCTGGGCTTCCGTGGTGCATCTCGTTACATCTCACCAGTATTCGAAGACTGTTTCGAGCTAGAAACTCAAGCGATCAAACGCGTTCGCAACGAAATGGGCCTTAAGAACGTTGAAATCATGATCCCATTCGTTCGTACTCCAAGCGAAGCGGCATCGGTTATCGACATTCTGGCTAAATTCAACCTTCGCCGTGGCGACCAAGGTCTGAAAGTGATCATGATGTGTGAGCTACCATCGAACGCAATCTTGGCTGATGAGTTCTTGAAGTACTTCGATGGCTTCTCTATCGGCTCAAACGACATGACGCAACTGACACTTGGCCTCGACCGAGATTCAGGCGATGTGGCACACCTCTTCGATGAGCGTAACCCAGCCGTGAAAGCAATGCTGAAAATGGCGATCGATGCGGCAACCAAAGCGGGTAAATACGTGGGTATTTGTGGCCAAGGCCCATCTGACCATGACGACCTAGCAGAGTGGTTAATGGAGCAAGGCATCAGCTCTGTTTCACTAAACCCGGATACGGTTATCGATACGTGGTTGAAGCTAGGTAACGTTGCTAATAAATAAGTAAATAAGTAAATAAGTAAATAAGTAAATAAGTAAATAAGTAAATAAGTAACGCTTCACGCGGTACCTTAACGACAAAAGCCAGTCACGTTGACTGGCTTTTTTAGGTTCTTTCCAAATTAGCTGGCTAGAGCGCTAGAAGTAGTATCTCACACCAACCCAAGCTTCGGTTTGCCAACCATTCGGCATTGGCACACCTTTCACATCAACATCCGCTTTGGTAATGTCATAGCGCGTATTCAACCACCAAGTTCTTGCAGTGTTCATCGGCACATTTAACGATGTTTTAAATGAGAAGTTTTGCATGTCGATATCATCACCAGAAAGATCTTGCCACTCAGGAACCAAAGACACATAAGCGCCAGAGTCACCGAGATGCTTCGCGGTAATCAAACCAAGCGAGTATCCCGTTAAATCATCTTTAGATGAAGTGACGCCAGGGATCTCCATACTACCAGTCATCAGTCCTGCTCTTGGAAATACCAGGAATCCACCGGTATAAGCTGGATTAATCGCAACAACACCGCCAACCGACAATAAGTCATTTTTAATACTGTTGCGCGTATTAATATAATCTAATGAAAGACCCACTTTAGGCGTAGCTTTCGTCCCCGTTTCAAAGACGTGGAAGTACTGAATTCTAGAGTTGCTGTACTCTGTACCGAATTTGTCTGGATCGCGAAGCGCTGTGTTGCTTTCATCGACAAACGTCCCTTCGGCCAGTAGGGCAAACTGCTGACCGTTTTCTAAACCGCCAGAAACTTGCCCTTGAAATTGGATATCTGAACTACCATTCAGCATCAATGCAGCTTGAGTATAAACTTTAGTGACATCAGCAGGATCGATAACACGTTCGGAATCTGAATCGGCATGTGCAGGAAGGGCTAGACCTAAACTCAACGGGATTAATAGAGCAAACTTTTTCATTATATCTCTCGAAAGTCGTTTGCTTCCTCCTTGAAGCCTGGAACATCCTGTTAGGTAATAAATAGATTACTTGTCAGCAAGTAGTTTTGCTGCCGAACGCATTAGTGCAGGGCCTTTATTCTCACCAAAACCTGAGTGGTATGGGTTGGTTGAGAACATCACACCCACAAAGTCACGTGCAGGATCGATGTAAATAAATTGGCCTAGGTTGCCGCTTTTCGACATCGCACCGTCATTGAAAATGAAATCAAATTGGTATGCGTTGTAGTCTGCTTTTTCGTTGTATGCGTGCAGTGAACTGCTCTCTTTGCTAGTACCTACGAATGCTTTTGGATCACCGCCGTTGCGGATACGATCAATCACAGCTTGTGACACCACTGGCTCATCAGCCACCGCTTTCCAGCTAGGTGTAAATAGTGTTCCCCAGCGAGCCATGTCTTCTACCGTTGATGAAACCAAGCCAACCGCGATCGCCATGCCATCTGGCGTCAAGTTGAATTGCATTGGTTGACGTGCGTGCACTTTTGACCAAACACGATCTTCGAATACTTGAGTCCAAGTTTTGTTCTCAACGTTTTCAACTAACTTAGTCAGCACCATGGTGTTGATAGATGCGTAACGGAAATGGTCACCGGCTTTTTCACCTTCCAGTTTCTGTGCACCTTGAGCCACTTCCATCCAAGTTTCCATTTCACCCGTTTTTGCACGAGGTGAGTTAAACGATGCCGCAAAGAAACGCACCACATCAGAGTCTGGGTTCAAGATAGACTCTAATGTCTCTTCATTGTCTAGCGCGGTCGACATGTTCAGAACTTGGTGTACTGTGATGCCATCCCAGTTCGTTCCTTTCAATTCAGAAACATACTCAGCGATCTCTTTTTCAGGGTCGACTTTGCCCTCTTCCACTAACATTGCGATCACTGTGCCAACCGTCGTTTTTGCTGTAGATGCCCAAACGTGCGTATCTGTCGGCTTCATACCTGGGTAAGCTTCGTAAACGATCTCCCCTTTGTGAATCAACATAAAGCCTTGGGTACGGAACTGTTCATCCGCCAAGTACTCATCCATTGTCAACTGACCTTTGCTTTCAGTATCAACTTTCAGTGCAGCGAGTCGTGGGTCGATATTTTTGACTAAAGGCTTGTACTCTTCGTTTGGAGCCGCCAGTGCCGTTGGTAGAAACTCACTCATGTGCATGTTGTAGTAAACGCTGTGGTCGCCGCCCATCTGCCAATGAAAGTTATTGAATAACTCACGAGCTGAGTCAGTAAAACTTGGGGTAAATGCTGTGCTCGCCTCTTTCACGGTCAAGGTAACTTGAGCACCTTCAACTTTCAGAGCTTCTTCAACTGGGTTTGCTGCAAGAGCAAATGATGATGGGGTCGCTAACGATACTAGAACGGCAATGTGTTTAAGTTTCATAATTGTTCTCCTGTTTGGGTTAGGAAAAGTATAGGGAGATGCGCTACACTTAATTAGGTCACTTGATGACATTTAATGGTAGGCACAAAACAATGAAAGCATCATCGAACACCACCAGCATACTGCTCACTTCGACCAGTAACATTGCTCCATATATTCAGTATTGTGACAAACATAGACTGGATTGGCGCACCGTCGCCGTTGCGTGCGGTCTACCCATTGAACTGACACAATCCAATCAATGGCTTCCTACACAAGACGTGATTCGCTTCATTCATGGCCTTGAGCGTAAGTTTGGCTATTCGATAGGGATTGAGGTTGGACGTAAGGCCTCTCTAGAGCAATTGTCACCTGAGCTAGACCGAAAAATTGAACAATGCACTTCTCTCGAGCAAGCGGTACGCTGCTTGATTACTGAAATATCGACCTTAAGTAATCACGTCACCATATGGACGGAAAAAAGCGATGGATTGTGGTGGCTGTGTCATCGAAGTTGCTATGACCCATCGACCTCAGGTTTTGAACAAGCAGAATGGTTTCGCGCCCTGACCGTGATTAGCCTATGCCGTAAGTTCATTGACAGTCGCTGGCAACCATCACACGCCAAGTTGGTCTCTAAGAACAACAGCGCACGTAAATTACCTAAGCATTTCTTTGATTCTGATATTCAGTTTGAAGAGCAATACGGTGCGTTCTCGATTCCGCTGCCCGATGATTATCGTGCCATTTCAGAACGAAATAGTACCCAAGATTGGCATCACGCTGTCGAGATATTAATAGACACCTATGCGACTCTACCTTGGTTCAATATTGAGTGGTTTGCGACCATGCTCGGCATGACAAAACGAACGCTGCAGAGAAACCTGAAGAGCAAAAACATTCTCTTTAAACAAGCCAAAGAACAAGTTCGGGAAGCTAAAGCAAAACAGCTACTTGAAGAGACCAACCTTTCTGTTCAAGACATCAGTTGGCAAGTGGGTTACAGCGACTTGAGTAATTTCAATCGTGCATTCAAAGGTTGGGTTGGAGTCACGCCACCAAGTTATCGGGATAAAGCGAAACATTAGAAATAGTCGAATGGAAAACCTTTAGACCCAATCCGCTAATATAAAACTCAGAAACAAGATACGACACCTTAAATTTCAATAAGCGAACGCATAAAGTTACATTGCACAATGCTCACATACCGATGAAACTGTGCAAAGGTAATATCGATAGATTTAATGACATTTATTGGTATCGAGCTAACGTTACGTTATCCTTTACGCAATTCTTCATTGAGTGGATTGTCACTACGACAAACCTACCTTCAAGACTGATAAGAGTGTTATGAATTCTACGACCGCAACTCCCTCGCCTTCTCTTGGCCGACAACTCTATACAATGACATGGCCAATGCTGTTTGGGGTGCTCTCCCTGATGAGCTTCCAACTTGTAGACAGTGCTTTTATTGGCCAGTTAGGCGTACTGCCGCTCGCGGTTCAAGGCTTCACGCTACCAATTCAGATGATCATTATCGGGATTCAAGTCGGACTAGGCATCGCGACAACGGCTGTGATCGCGAGAGCTATTGGGGCTAACGAGATACGCTATGCCAAACAGCTCGGCGGATTAGTCGTTGCGATGGGCAGTGTGAGTGTCGCGCTGTTCTCGGTCATCATCTATCTGTTGCGTGGTCCTATTTTACAACTCCTCGATGCACCACCGACGGTACTGCCGATCATTGATTATTACTGGATCTATTGGCTGGTAAGCTCTTGGACAGGCGCACTGCTCTACTTTTTCTACAGTGTGTGTCGTGCCAATGGTAATACCATGCTGCCCGGTTCGATGATGATCGCGACCAGCATCATCAACTTGATATTGGACCCGATTTTCATATTCACGCTCGACATGGGCATCAACGGAGCCGCGATTGCGACCATCTTGGCGTTCGGTGCGGGTATCTTTATCGTTGCTCCTAAGGTAACTAAGAAGCATTGGATGACATTCGACTGGCACGATCTTGATATCGGCAAGAGTATTCGTTCTATAGGAAACATCATGGGGCCTGCGATGATCAGTCAGCTACTGCCACCAGTCTCTTCGATGCTCGCCACCAAACTGCTTGCAGGCTACGGCACAGCAGCCGTTGCAGCTTGGGCGCTAGGTTCACGTTTTGAGTTCTTTTCGATTGTTGCAGTGCTTGCTCTGACTATGTCGATGCCACCTATGATTGGCCGAATGTTGGGAGAAAAGAACCTAGGGAACATACGTAGTCTTGTGAAGATTGCCGTGATGTTTGTATTAGGATTCCAATTGGTGATCGCACTAGTAACTTGGGTGTTCTCTGGCGGGTTGGCAAATCTCATGACCAGCGAAGACGAAGTCTCGACCATTTTGAACTACCACTTACTTATCGTTCCTATCAGTTTAGGGCCGTTGGGTATCTGTATGCTGATGGTTTCTATCTCGAACGCGCTTGGTAAGTCTTATACTGCCTTAACGATATCAGCACTGCGCCTGTTCGCCTTCTTCTTGCCTTGCTTGTGGATTGGTTCGCAGCTTGCTGGTATTGAAGGCCTGTTCTGGGGTGCCATGGTGGGTAATGTGCTTGCCGGTACATGTGCTTGGTTTATGTACCAACGCGCACTTGGGCAAGTCGAGGCTAAGCTTTCTAATTAATCAGTTAGCGAACTAATACCAATTAAAGTAAAAATGTGATCTAATTAAGATTGATGAATTATTGTGAAATTTAGCCATGGATAGCCTTAATAACACTGACTTCAAAAAGCTTGCGAGCCAGCAAAAAACCATTCAGATGAAGATGCGTTTACTTGCGCTCGCACACTTTAAAGACGGCCTCTCTCGTACACAAATTGCAAAATCTCTCAAAGTCAGTCGAACCAGTGTCAATAAATGGGTTCGGATTTTTTTTGAAGAAGGCCTAGAAGGACTTCAAGAAAAACCTCGGACTGGTAGGCCTGCATACCTCACCGATGAGCAGCGGGCTCAACTCA